>JANXQE010000608.1 GCA_025356925.1 Limisphaerales bacterium
GACAGCGCAACAAAGGCGAACGCACTTTCCAAGGTAACGGCTGCCCAGTCCGCCTTCAACAACTTCGCCATCATTTTGCGTCGCTGTGAGAAACCGCGTTTGACGATGGAAGCGAACGTCTTTCGTTGCTCAAGATCTAAGAGGCGCTGCGCTCGACGCACCAGGACGACACACGCCGAAGCCACGGTCGGGGCAGGGAAAAAGCAACTGGCCGGGATTCTGAACCACTCGATTGGTTGATAATCAAGTTGGACCAGCAGGGTAAGCACGCCGTAATCGCCATCGCCGGGCTTCGCCATCAGCCGTTTGGCCACTTCGAGTTGAAGCGTGGACACCATGCGCTCGGGTCCCGATGGGCCCCAGGCCAATTCCACCAAAATGGGTGAGGCGACCGAATACGGCAGATTGGAAACCAGTTTCCAACCACTCCAATCGCACGTTTCACGTCGGAAGTAATCCAGGGCGTCGTCGTGGACGAGACGCAGCTCCGCACCTGGCCGCCCGGGCGCTTTTCGGGTGGCGTCGAAGCGCTCCTGCAGAATCCGCACCAGGCGCGCATCCTTTTCGATTGCCAAAACCTGCGCCGCCTCCGTAATCAGCAATTCCGTAAGGGGCCCGAGGCCAGGGCCGATCTCGAGCACTTTATCCGTTTTCTGCAGCTCGGCTGCGCGCACGATTCGGCGGAGCTGGTTGCCGTCGTGCAAGAAATTTTGCCCGAGGGATTTCGTGAGCTGGATACCGGTTTCGGCAAGGATTTGTCGGATCTCGGACAGGTTCATCGTGCGAGCAGATTCGGCAAGGCTTGCTCCAACGCATCGACGGCCGCCTGCAGTTGGCTCCTTCCGATGGTCAGAGGGGGTGTGAAGCTGAGCACGTTGGTGTGTTCGCCTTCCGGGAGCAAAATGAATCCGCGGTGGAGCAGCGTCTTGATGGCTGCGACGGTCAGGTTCGTTGCCGGCGTCCCGTCAGAAAGCAGGAGTTCCAAACCCACCAGCAAGCCCAGCCCGCGCGAACTGAATTTGACCCCGGACCGGTTTGTGTGGGCCTCGGCCAAACCGGAAAGAGCGCGGAGCAACCGAGTGCCCAGTTCGGCGCAGCGGGATACCAGCCGTCGAGAATGGATCTCCTGAATATTGGCCAGGGCCATGGCGCAACCGACCGGGTGGCCCAGGAAAGTGCTGGTATGGATTGCCTCGCCGCCCGAGCGCGGCCACGCCGCGTCCATGAGATCGGCCCGTCCGACACATGCTGAAAGCGGGAAGCCGCCCGTCAGGGCTTTGCCCAAGCAGACAATATCCGGCCGGACACCCGTGTGTTCGCAGGCAAACCATTTGCCGGTGCGACCAAATCCGGTGTAAATCTCGTCCAGGATCAAGAACACGTTGTGTTCGGTACAAAGCTTTCGCAGCAGTGGCAGAAAATCCGGCGGCGGTATATTAATGCCGCCGCGCGTTTGGATTGGCTCAACCAGAATTGCTCCAATGGTTTGGCTGCGCAAGTGACGGCGGATCTGAGCTTCGGTCATGTCGAGTGTCGGCGAAACACGCCCGCCTTGCGCCCGGTGGATCCCCCCGGCGCCGGCCGGGACGTTAGGGGGAAATGGCACGAACTTTCCAAATTCGCGCAACTGGTTCCGGAAGGGAGAACGGAAATGGCTGCGGTGTGTGACGTTCAGTGCTCCGTAGCCCAAGCCGTGGTAGGCGTGTTCGAACGCGATCACGCCGGGCTTGCCAGTCGCCAGCATCGCCGTCTTCATAGCCGCTTCGACCGCTTCAAACCCCGAGCTGCAAAAGATCGTTTTTGCCTTTGACCTCGAAGCTGAGGCTTTCCCCACGCCCCGGGTCCAGCGTTCAAAGGTGATTTCGCTTAGTCTCCTGGCCAGCTCAGCCTTGAGGCGGTGGGGATGGACGTCGCCCATCGCATGTAGCAAACGCCCCATCTGTTTACGAGCCGCCGCCACGACTCGAGGGTTGGCGTGGCCGGCGGCAGCCACGCCGAAAGCAGCGGTCAGGTCGAGGTAACGCTTGCCGTTCTCATCCCAGACGTGCACGCCCTTGGCCCTTTCCCAGACGATCGGCCAGGAACCATCCGCTTCAAGGAAGGTGACATTCCGCGACTCATAGGTCCGCAGCAGGTCGAGCGTAGGGCGGGCTTTCATCGATGGTTCCGATCCTGGCTCAGACACCCCGCTGATCCGGGGGCCAGAGGATCTTGTGCAACTGGACCTGAAAGCGCACGGGCAACGCGTCGGAGATAATTTTTTCAGCCAATTCCTGACGCGTGATTGGCCTTTGCCCCGGAGGCACAGCGGTGAGCGACTTATGCTGCTGCTCCGGGTTCAGCGGGTGCACCCAGGAGACCAGCAAAGGACAGACTGCGGCGAGCTGATGGTCATTGATGGTCTCTTTTGCCCATTCATAGTCTTCAAACGTGCCAATCACGAATTTGATTTCATCTGTACCTTTCAGATGCGGCAGGTTCGCAAAGCGGTTTCGGGCGACCTCTCCGCTGCTGGGACATTTCAAATCCATAATCCGGCGAACGCGTGGATCGACCGAGGCGATATCATGAGCGCCACTGGTTTCGAGCAAAACCGTAAAGCCGTCGTCACACAGGCGGGTCATCAAGCTCAAAGAGTTGGCTTGCAACAACGGTTCGCCACCGGTGAGCTCAACCAGAGGGAGTTGGGAGTGCGGAGCGCGGAGTGCGGAGTGCGGAATCGGGAAGGGGCCGAGAGTTGGGGTTCGATAGGGTTGCGCTAATTTGACAACTTTGGCGCAAATGTCTGAGAGGGAAATGCTCCGGCCTTCGGTAAAGGCGTAGGCGGTGTCGCAGTACGAACAGCGCAAGTTGCAGGCGGTGAGACGAACGAAAACGCACGGAAGACCGGCAAAGGTGCTCTCCCCCTGCAAGCTGAGGTAAATCTCATTGATGACTAATTTGTCCGACATCTCCTCTTAGTTTAGATGCTAATCGCGCGGATTGACACCACGGAAATCCTCGGCGCGCGGACTTTCCAGTCCGCATCAATGATCGGGATTCCCCGAACCAGCAGACCTCATTGTCCCCGAGCCCGGTATGGTTGGTGAGGATAGGTTTGTTCGCGGGCAGGTAAATTTCCGTGAAATTCGTGTCCCGACCTCTTATTGTCTCTTCGATGCAAATCTACGATCATCCTACTTTTCGCATGGCTTGCCAGCAATTTGATCTGGTGGCTGACCATTTGCAGATACCGGAGTTTGAGCGGGCCCGAATTAAGTTCCCCAAACGCTCCATGACAGTCGCTTTGCCGATTCATCGCGATGACGGCACCACGCAGGTTTTTCCCGGCTATCGGGTCCAGCATCACTTGACACTTGGCCCGACGAAAGGCGGCCTGCGGTATCACCCGGACGTCACGTTGGGCGAGGTGGCGGCGCTGGCGATGTGGATGAGTTGGAAATGCGCGCTGACTGGGCTGCCGTATGGTGGAGCGAAAGGGGGGATTGCTTGCGACCCGGGCAAGTTGTCCCGAGACGAACTGGAGCGACTCACGCGGAGGTACACGCAGGAGATGATCCCGTTCATTGGGCCACAGGTAGACGTCATGGCGCCTGACCTGGGAACCGACGAGCAGGTGATGGCCTGGATGATGGATACTTACTCGGTCCACGCCGGCTACACCGTGCCGAGCATTGTGACGGGAAAACCTGTGATCATCGGCGGTTCCCTGGGCAGACGTGAGGCGACCGGCCGCGGAGTAGCATACCTGGTCAACCGCGCAACGGACACCATCGGATTGGACATCAGCAAGACCACGGCAGCCGTTCAAGGCTTTGGAAACGTCGGTTCGGTCGCGGCACTCTCGTTGGCGCGATACGGCTCGAAGGTCATCGCGGTAACGGACGCGTTTGGCGGGGTTCATAATTCAAATGGATTGAACCTGTGGGAGCTGGAGAAATACGTCGCCAAAAACAAGACGGTCGCTGGGTTTCCAGATGCCGAACCGCTGACCAACGAACAGCTCCTGGTGCTGCCTTGCGACATCCTGGTACCTGCCGCAATGGAACGTCAGATCACCGAAGCCAACGCCGGTAAGATCCAATGCCGCATCCTCGCCGAAGCAGCGAATGGCCCCACGACGCCCGAGGCCGACGTTATCCTCGATCAGCGCCCGGAGATCTTTGTCCTGCCCGACGTGCTCTGCAACGCCGGCGGAGTGATCGTCTCCTACTTTGAATGGGTGCAGGACCTGCAGAGCTTTTTCTGGAGCGAAACCGAAGTGGTCGACAAGCTCTTCCGCATATTGGAGACGGCTTATACGCAAATCCTCACCGTGAGCCGAAAACAGAAGTTGACGATGCGGTTGGCCGCGCTGAGCCTGGGAATCAAGCGTGTCCAGGAGGCGAAGCGGGTCAGGGGCTTGTTCCCTTAGATGTTCAACCGGCCAAGGCCTGCTTGCCATACCGGGACGGGATGAGCAAATTATAGGGCGATGCCTCGTTTCGTTCTGCTGTGGGTATTAGTGGTGGTGCTCCTGGCCTCCTGCAAAAGGTCGCCACAATCGACTCCCGCCGCTGCTGCACCGGCAGTCCAGCACACTAACGAGCGGGTTTTCGAAGTTAAAGGCGTCGTCAAGGCAGTGAGGCCAAACCAAAAGGAGGTCGAGATCAAGCACGAGGCCATTCCGGAGTATATGCCGGCCATGACCATGCCCTTCGACGTCCGGGACACGAACGAGCTGATCGGCCTGGCCCCCGACCAGTCGATTTCGTTTCGATTGACTGTGACGGACACAGAAGGGTGGGTAGACAAAATCAAAAAGCTGGAACCGCGCGCCGACCTGCCGGTGCCGAGTTCCCGCTCCGGCCAGCCGGTGCGTGTGGTTGAACCGCTCCAAATCGGCGAGCCACCGCCCGAATATCATCTGACCAACCAATTTGGCCAGACCATTGCGACGTCCACCCAGTTCAAGGGCCAGGCCCTCGCGATCACCTTCCTCTTCACCCGTTGTCCATTCCCGACGTTCTGTCCACGCTTGGCCAATGACTTCGCCCAGACCGAACGAAAGCTTTTAACCCTCCAAGGCGGACCAACGAATTGGCACTTGCTAACGATTTCCTTCGACCCCGAGTTCGACCAACCGGCGGTGCTAAAAGCCTACGCCGAAGCACATCACTATGATCCGAGCCACTGGACGTTTGCTACGGGCGAGCTAGGGGACGTTTCAGCCATTGGCGATTTGTTCGGCCTGGCCTTCTGGCGGGACTCCACTGGCAGCATCACCCACAACATGCGGACTGCTGTCATGGACGCCAACGGCCGGTTGCAGAGGGTTTTTGGAGGCAAGGACTGGTCCAGTGCCGAGTTGACGGCGGAAATGGTAAAGGCGGCGAACCCACCCTCTGAGCCAGCCCGCTCTCAGCCGTAGCGGCGTCTCGGAAGAGCGCCGCCATTATCTCAGATCCTGATGCCCCTCCCCGGCCTCGAGCAGTTTGGCCCGCACCGGGTTGAGATCCACCTGGTCGCAGACGGTCCACAGGTAGCCGTTGCGCTCCACCGCCAGGACCTTGTATCTCCCGGCGAAAAGATGGCCGCACAGTTTGTGGCCCATGTTGAAGCGTTTGGTGTAAACGCCCAAAAGCCACTTCATCCCAGCCACCACGGCGGCGGTCTCCACGATCCATGACGTGATACATGGCGCCATGATGCTCGATGCGCAGCTTGCGCGGCATGGCCCAATCTTCTCAGAAACCGGAAACCGGGAAACAATCAATAGTGAGGACCGCCACTTGCCCTGGCCTGTAGCCCAGAACAATGCCATATCCGCTTGCTAGCGCGCTTTGGCTCTTGCGGTGACACTTCCAGGGTGTTACTTTTGGACATGAGCACAGTCACGGCGAAGCAACTCCATCAGGAGACGCGAGCGGTTTTGAACCAGCTCGAGCAAGGCGAGTCCCTTGTCATCACGCGCAATGGACGCAGGATTGGACGGATCGAACCGCTGGCCGCCACGACGCCGGCCGGATGGGGCGAGATCATGGGAGAGGTGTGGCGCGCGCAAAAAGGGGTCAAGCCCGGCGAGCGCGTGCCCAATCCGGTCCTGCAAGATCGCCAACGCCGCCGGCGATGAACCTCTACGCCGACACTTCCGCGTTGATCGCCTGGTTCCACCCTGCGGATGAGTTTGCCCCAGCTGTCACGGCCTGGTGCCGCGAGCGCACACCGGAATTTTGCTGGAATCCCTTGCTACGGATCGAATTGCGCCACAATCTCCGCCGGCTTTCCGGGAAGTACGCCGCGGTCGCGTGGCACG
>JANXQE010000641.1 GCA_025356925.1 Limisphaerales bacterium
TGATTAGTTACGGCGCAATTGGTAGTGAATCGGTCCTTCCAGCCAACCAGCCCGGCGCATTTTACTTCGCGCTGTTCATCTCAAGCAACCCCGTTGGTCCGTTTACCTTCACTGGGGTTTATGCCACCAATACAGCGACTGCGGGAAGAATCGGTCCGAACGGGTACGTTGTCTTTGTGCCGGGCTGGCCTGGGGGCACAATTATGTACTACGAAGTAGTCGGTTGGTCATCGAATCTTGGCCCGATTTGGAATCCGGGATGGTTGGTCAATAATCTTCCGGCACCTGCCAATGACCCGGTTTGGTCGGGGGCGACAACCAATAGTTACTTTGGGTTATCGGGCATTGTCTCTGGAGCCTCTGAGCCTAATTCCTCTCCGCCGATTGGCGTCGCCCTTCCGCTTTTCGGTGGAACGGGCCTTAAAGGTTTCAATTTAGCTCCAGTTGCGCAGCAGGTCCGTCTTTCCGTCACAAAATTGGGCAGCAGCATTGGCCTGTCCTGGACTCCTTCAGGAGGCACATTGGAATGGAGCCCGGTTGTCGAACCGGGAGTAACGTGGGCAACAGCTGGCACGCAAAACCCAACTAACATCCCAGTCTCCAGTGGAGCAAAATTCTTCCGCGTCGCCCCGTAATGCAAACCATTGATAAGGTGTTTTTGATTCAACCCGTCCGGCGACCGACCAGGCCGAACAAGGCGAGTGCAGGCGACTGCGCGGTAACGCCCTGCTTGATGCCCTGCCGCAAAGCGAGTTGCTGGGGTGAGTGGGCTGCTGCGATTCATCGGGCACAATGCGAACGAGTGAAGCCGAACCATTTTTTTGCAGCGAACCCGGCGACAACGGCTCCGGGTCATGCCGAGTGCCTGTCGCGCCGGCTCGCTGAAAAGAAGCGTTAAGCGTCCAAAGGGCGATGCGCTACATTGAATCATACGTTCACAAAAATCGAGTTGGTGTGCTGTTGGAGCTTGAGGCGGAGGCCGACTCAGCTGGGCAAAGCGATGAATTTCACCAGTTGGCTAAGGATCTTGTCTTGCAGGTGGCCGCTGGCAAGGCAAAGTCGCCAAGTGAGTTGCTGGAGCAACGTTTCGTTAAAGACCAGGAACAGAGAGTGTCCCACAGGGTCTATGTGGTTTCGACGAAGCTCAACACGCCGATTCGAATTACCCGGTTTGCGCGATATGATGCGGACGCCGCTTAACCCGTCGCGGCTGCTGACGCCGGAAGACCGCCCGTGGTCTTGCTGGACGCGACTGGCCCGGCGCAGCAGCGCTCTGCGTTCGACATGAACACGGAAACTCTCACGGCAAATCGGCATTCGAGAGCGCAACAGCAACACGCTTTTACCCTGGTCGAGTTGTTAGTGTGTATTGCTATCGTGGCGGCCTTGGCTGCTATTGTTGCTGTAGCTGTAACGCGTGCAAACGCTAAGGCCAAGCAAGTGCGGTGTCTGAGCAATCTCCGACAGCACGGGGTCGCATTAGCCGTCTTTCTCTCTGAGCAAAACTCCTTTCCACTTTATGTCAATCCTGGTCAGCGGTTCCCTGACCACGGCGTCTCGCTTTGGGATGCTCTGAGCACTCGCGGGTTGGGTTCACCACCAGCGGATAGTCGGAACGCCAATAGCGTATACTTCTGTCCCTCATTTATTGAGCAATTGAAGGCTGACGACCGACTTGGAAACCTCGTGGCCATTTATGGTTACAATGGCGATGGTCTCAATGGTTGGGGGACAAATTTACCGCTGGGGCTTGGGCTCAACTGGAGCCCTGAGGGTAAGTCCTACAGTCCAGTTAACGAGTCGCAGGTTGTTGCGCCAAGTCGCATGCTGGCAATGGGTGACGGCGTAAAGGGGTGGAACAACACTTATCAAGACTCCGCGGGTCTTTCAAGGCTGTCGGATGCACAAGACCATCTCGGGAGCACGGATAGAGTGAGGCGTCGACATGACGGTAAGGTGAATGTGCTTTTCTGCGATGGGCACGCGATTCAGGAATCCTTGCAGTTCCTATTTAGCGATACGTCCGACG
>JANXQE010000679.1 GCA_025356925.1 Limisphaerales bacterium
CGCCGAGATCGAGCGCGATGTGAGAAATCTGTTCGGAGGGGATTTCACCCGCTTTTGCGGGTGAAAAAGACGGAAAGATTTACAGAAGCAAACGAAGGGAACGAAGAAAGAAGGATTTTTTCCGCCTTTCTTGGTTTGCTTCGTTTGCTTCTGTTCAAAGTCGTTACCGAAAAGGCGGTCGTTTTACCTTTCGCCTCAGGCCGGAGTGTTTCATCATGCTCGGATGCCAGGTCTCATTGCCATTGTGGGTCGTCCGAACGTCGGAAAATCCGCTCTATTTAATCGCGTGGTCAGACGCCGTATCGCCATTGTGCACGATCAGCCGGGCGTCACCCGCGACCGCATCAGCGCCCAGGCGGAATGGGAGGGTTACCCTTTTACCCTGGTCGATACCGGGGGTATCGGGCTGCTGCGCCGAGAGAAAGCGGATGATGTCATCGCTCGGGCAGCGATGGACCAGGTCGAACTCGCGATCGAAGCGGCTAGTGTCATCATCCTGGTGGTGAATGTTCAGGAAGGCGTCGTGGCGCTCGATCGAGAAGCGGCGGCGCGTTTGCGCCATAGTGGCAAGCCGGTTTTAGTCGCTATCAACAAGGTGGACACCAGCCGGGCAGAGACCAATGTGGCGGAGTTCTCGGAGCTCGGTTTCGACAAACTCTTTCCGGTCAGCGCGATTCATGGCGAAGGGATCGGGCCACTCGTCGAGGCCGCCATTGCTTTGCTCCCGAAGGAGGGCCTGGAGACTCCGGTGCGAGCCGCCGAAGAAGGCGGCCCCGGCCTCCCTGAGCCGTCCAAAACGGCCGCGCTCAAGCTTGCCATCGTTGGCCGCCCCAATGTTGGCAAATCTTCAATCCTCAACGCCTTGACCCATTCCGAGCGGGTGGTGGTCAGTCCGGTTCCAGGCACGACCCGGGATTCGGTTGACGTACCGTTCGAAATCGAAACCCAAGGGGTGCGCCAGGCTTACGTGCTCATTGATACGGCTGGCATGCGTAAAACCCGGCGCGTCGATGACTCGATCGAGTTTTTCAGCGTCAAGCGTGCGGAGGAATCCATCGCGCGCTGCGACATTGTTATTCTCGTTCTCGATGCTGAGTCTGGCATTACCGAACAGGACAAGAAAGTAGCCGACAAAATCGTTTCCGAACGCAAGGCCTGCATTGTCGTGGTCAATAAGTGGGACTTGATGGACGATGCGGTCCGCGCCGAGCGAGAGGAAGAAATCGGGCGTCGGAATCGCAAGGAAAACCCAAACGGTCCCAAACGCATGACCACCCTCTCGGAATTCGGCGAGTGGGTGCAGGGGAGTTTGTTTTTTCTCGATTATGCCCCGGTTATTTTCACTTCCGCGGTGTCTGGCTTCAACTTGGACCGGCTGTTGGAGGCCGTGCGCTATGTGGCTGACCAGCTCCGCCAGAAAATTCCAACTGCCATCCTGAATCGAACGCTGCAGGATGCAATCGAGCGCCGTCAACCGGTCAGTTCGCGTGGGCATCGGCTCAAGTTTTTTTACGCAACACAAATCAGAGAGGCGCCTCCCACCTTTCTGTTGTTTGTCAACCGTGCTGACCTGTTTTCGGATGCCTATAACAAGTATCTGGGCGGCCAAATGCGCGGTGCTTTCGGATACGAAGGGTGCCCCATCATCCTGGTTCCGAAGTCTCGGCCGAAAACCATCGAACCCATCCGCAAATTTCGCCCTCCAAAACGTTCTTCTCCCATCCCGCGTGGTCGGACGGGCCGAACACAGCGCTCTGCCCATAGGAAAGCCTGATGCTCGATTGAGGTTCTCTCATCCTCGAAGCTCGGTTTCCAACGTCTGAAAAGCGCGTTAGACTGCTAAGGTTAACGTTTGCGTAATTTTTTTGAAAAAATTCTTGCTGCACTATATGTGGGGTGTATGCTTCGAGCATTCCCCCACTAATGGGGTTAATTGGGCCTCCACCGCGAGGCCCAAACGTTTCGAAACCTATATTTTGGCAGCAATAACTTTCGATAAGTGGGCTTTCGTTGAAGGCCGGTCAGCGCAGGTGTCCCGTCGAAAAACCAGGAAAAAGTAAAACCATGATTGATGCTACTGACGAAGTCGTGTCTGCGCGGACCCAGCCCAACCGGCGCCGCGGGGCCAAGGTGGCCGCCAGGAACCGCCGTAACGAGGCCTCGAAGCGAACCTCAGTGGCACTCGAACGAGTCTTCAGCGATCCTCAGGTGAACCCGTTCGATCAGGTCGAGTGGGAACGCCGCACCGCCGAGATCGCCGACGATGCCGGGAAGGTGATATTCAAACAGGAAAATGTTGAGGTCCCAAAATCCTGGTCGCTGCTGGCGACGAAAGTCGTCGTTTCGAAATACTTTTACGGGGAGCAAGGCACGGCCGAGCGTGAGACCTCAGTGCGGCAGCTCATTCATCGCATCTCTCGCACGATCGCGGATTGGGGCATCAAAGATGGTTACTTTACTAAAGCAGCCGGCGAGGTGTTCTACAACGAACTGACCTGGCTGTGCCTGAATCAATACGGCGCGTTCAATTCTCCCGTCTGGTTCAACGTCGGGTTGTATCATCAGTACAAGGTCGGGAATCAATCCAGCCGCGGCAATTGGTTTTACAACCGTAAAGCCAACCAGACCGAACGTGGCAAAACGCAATACGAATACCCGCAGTGCAGTGCCTGCTTCATCCAGTCAGTCGATGACAACATGGAGTCGATCATGCATTTGGCCCACAGCGAGGCCATGCTGTTTAAGTTCGGTTCCGGCACCGGCACCGACCTGTCGCCGATTCGTTCGAGCAAAGAAAAGCTCAGCGGAGGCGGCCGTCCCAGTGGGCCCCTGTCTTTCCTCAAGGTTTATGACCAGGTCGCGAACGTGGTGAAATCCGGCGGCAAGACCCGCCGCGCCGCCAAGATGAACACGCTGCGTGATTGGCACGGCGATAT
>JANXQE010000713.1 GCA_025356925.1 Limisphaerales bacterium
GGCGCCACTCGGCTCAGCGACTTGCAGGCCTTGCTCTATGCTCAGAACAAGTGGTCGCTGTTGCTCATTTTTCAGGCGATGGATGCCGCGGGGAAGGATGGCACCATCAAACACGTGATGTCCGGAGTGAACCCGCAGGGCTGCCAGGTCTTCTCGTTCAAGGTTCCATCGGAGGAAGATCTCAATCACGATTTCCTCTGGCGTTCTACTAAATGCCTGCCCGAGCGCGGCCGGATCGGCATTTTCAATCGTTCCTACTACGAAGAAGTGCTGGTGGTGCGAGTCCACCCGGAGCTGCTGGGGCATCAGAAGCTGCCTCCACAATTGGTGACCGACGACATCTGGTCGCAGCGTTTCGAAGATATCACCGCTTTCGAACACTATCTCGGCCACAACGGCGTCGTGATCCGAAAGTTCTTCCTCCACTTATCAAAGAAGGAACAAAAGCAAAGGCTGCTGAGCCGACTGGAGGAGCCCGACAAAAACTGGAAGTTTTCGAAGGCTGATTTGAGCGAACGGAAACATTGGAAAGACTATATGGGGGCCTACGAAGCAATGATCAAGCACACGGCCACCGAGCAGGCCCCCTGGCACGTCATTCCGGCGGACCACAAGTGGTTTACTCGTTTGGCCGTGGCGGAGGTGGTCGTGGATGCGCTGGAATCGCTTCACCTGGCCTATCCCGAAGTCGACCGAGCCAAACGCAAGGAACTAGCGGCCGTTCGCAAGGGCCTTCTGGCCAATAAGAGCGACTAGCGAATTGCCTGCGCCTCTTATTCCTTCTTCTCGGACGTGACCGGCACCGCGTTAGAGCTGATTGCCGCTTTCTGACGCTCTTCGAGATTCCGCGCCACGCGATTCTTCAAGTCCGCGTACATGTCGTTGGTGATATTGTTCAGGATGGCACGAGCCACCCCGAAGCGATGGTCCATGATGTTGACCCGCGCAAAGTGAAGGTAAACCCCTTCCCGCTCGACCTCGTCATGCGCGAGGTTCAGCGCGTTGGTCCAGGCGGTGAGCGCTTCGTCCGCCCGGAACGGATGCACGCCGTAGTACGTCTGGGCGACATCCGAGGCCAACGGAAAATTTTGTGGGTCCAATCGCATCGAGTTGCTATAAAGCTCGAAAGCCTTGTTGAATACCTGTTGCTCGTCGATTCCGTAAAACTCCTTGGCGTCGCTGCGAAACAGGAAAACGGTGGTGCCCAGGTTGTGGTAATAGACCGGCTCGAGCGGGTTTAGCTCGAGTGCTTTGGCGTAGTATTCGAAGGCTTTCTTGACCGGCCCGTGGTGGCCGTAAATGTTGGCGAGATTGTTGTAGATGGCCGGATTGTTGGTATCCGCAGCCAGGGCTTTGTCCAATTGCTCCTCAGCCGCCTCTTCACTCTTGGTATCTCCCAGAAAGCTCGCATAGGCAACACGGGCGCGTGAATGGTTGGGATGCCGCGAGAGGAAATCCTGGTAGGCCTTGTCCACCGGCGCCAGGCGGTCCTGAATCCGGCGGCGCATTTCTTCCCGGGGCACCCCCGCTCCTTTGGCGGCGAAAGCGTCATTGTCGACAATCCATTTGTCCACCTCCGCCTGCGCCGCATCGTCCTGCTCCATAATCTGATCCACCTCTTTTTCGATCGGATCATTGGTGGTCGCGGCTTTTACTGAAAGGCCCGTGCTCCGGAGCCACAAGTTGCTCGTGGCCGCCGGCTGATTGGTCGCCATCAGCGCCCCTAATAACCCTATTAAAAGACTACTCACCTGACGAAATTATCATCGGCGGCCGTTCATTGCCAATGAAGATTGGCCAGCGGCGCCAGTTCGCCTCGATTTGAGAGCCCGAGCGCCGCTTCGGCTTTTTTCAGCACCCTCGGTTCCAGAGCCGCGATCACAGCTTTGAGGCAGTGCGGTTCTCTGGTGACCATGATCGCCATCCGCTGACGCCGGTCCGATTCGGTGAACCGGAGCTTGATCTCCATGCTCAGCTCGGTGGTGAGTTTCGCAAGTCCCGCAGCCACGGCGGCTTGGTTGAGCTGCCCGAGTTTCCAGGAGGCTTGCAAGGTCATGGAGAACTGGCCTCGGGTCACTTGCTCCTCCAATCCCTCGATATTTGCCCTTTGTTCGAAGAGGAAATTCGTAAAGCGGGCAATGACACCCGTCTTATCGCGGCCGATCACTGTCAGGGTGGCAAATTTCGTCATGTTGCCGACGGATTTGACCTCGGGTGAGTTCGCCTGTCCAGCGTTATACCGTGGTCACGGGGGGGATTATGACAAGAGGAGGCCAGCAGGATCGGTCAAGGGCCTGCGCGCGCACGGTGGGTTCGAGGTCGATCTCGCCTGGAACAATCACCGACTGACCGCAGCCACGGTCCGCAGCCTGAACGGTAATGCCTGCCGGGTCCGTTACGGCGCTAGAGTTGTCGATCTCAAATTCTGCCTGAGCGTGACGGTCAATGCGGGCGCAGACTGGAAAGGTAACCCCAGGCAATTCCCATGACCAGGCCGACGACATGTGCGGTGTTGGCGACCGGGCCGAGAAAGCCGGTGTAACAGAGAACCAACCAGATAAGCATCATATTCACGGTCGTGGGATGCAGGAAAAAGCCGGAGCCAGGATCGAACTTGCCGCGGATCCAGATGTAGCCGAGCAAGCCGTACACCACCCCGGACATGCCACCGAAGATGGGCCCGCTGGCAAAGTACTGACCGAAATCAGAGCAGGCGGCGATGACGAGCACCAGGAGCGCCAGTTGCCGGCTGCCTTGCCTGCTCTCGATCATACTGCCGAGGTCGCGGAGCCAGAGCATGTTGAAGAGGATGTGAAGGAAACCCAGGTGGATAAACGCTGGCGTGAACAGGCGCCAAATCTGGCCGCGCCGAACCTCGGGCAGCATCAAGCTAAAGTCCCGGTGGCTGGCGGCATGCTCGGAGATGAACAAGCCTCTGATTGCCTCGAGGTCAGTGGCAAACTTCGAGAACAGAAAGACCCCGACGCAAAGGGCGATCAGCGCAAACGTTAGAGGCCCGAATCCGTAAGCGCTTAGCGGCCGGAACAGCTGCTGCCTGCTGCGCACTTTTTTACGGTAAGCTTCGTCCTCCTTTGCTTCCTGCACGCGCAGTTGCGCCGCACTCTTGCCCTGAGTCTGGTAGCGAGGGTCCTGGGGGTGCTCGCGAAAGTTGGTAAGCAGTTGGGCCGCGGGGTCGAGCTTGTCTTCGTCGCGAATCCAGACAGCCCAGCCGTCCTCTTTCTGAAATTCGACCTGGTTTTCGATCCCTTGGACGTAGAGGTAATCGGCGAAAGTACGAGCATGCAATTCATTCTCCAGGTAGCCGATCAAGCGCATAGCGGAAAAGAATAAGGCTTCCCAAGCGGAATGGCTATGCCGCAATTGTCGTCGATCGGTTCGGCAAAAAGCGTCCCTGAGGTCAGCACGTGCAGGCAATTGTTGCTCACCGATTCCGACCCCGCACAGTGGATACGCCACTTACCCCTTCGGCAGCGCAGTGTCCAATTCTGATCCAATCGTGGTTACCCGCCCCCCGACCTCCCGAGCGCCCAAGGGTTTATGAGCTTCGCGCCTTGGCCTTGGCGTACCAAAAGGAGCGAGCTTTCTATCGGCAAGCTGTAAAATAAAATCCGGCGGCTGATTGGCATATCTTTTGCAGTCACTCCGAAGGAGCTCGATGGGTGATGGGTCACAGAAAGAGCTCTCCAGAATTGATAGCGTTACAGAATCGTGAAGATTTTCGCAACGGCTCTGTGCTATCAACTAGGAAATTCCTGGTGCGGATTTTCCTGCTTGCAAAGATCAAACGCAAAGCCATAGTCGGACCTTGACTTGGAAAGTGGGTGTCGGGTACGGGAGCCCCGATTCTTAGCAACTCGGAGATCCGCACAGACCGGTGATCGGTTAGTAATTTACACCTATAATGAACAGTCCCAACCAAACCCGAGTTGCTTTACGGATCAAGCCTTGGCTTCTGCAAGCGTCGGTGCTTTGTTCTCTAAGCCTCAGTCTTTGTCTGAAGGGCCAAATCCTCGGCCAGACACCCGCTGCCGCCAAGCTGGATCTTGAACCGCGCGCGCGCGAGCAGATTGGTCTTTTGCACCAGGAGAAGTTATCCCGTACGCCGGCCCAAAGGAAAATCGGCTCCCAGTTGCTGTACCTGCTCCGCCAAAAGCGGCAGGGCACTGTCGCCGTTGGCGTAAGCTCTTTGAAGCCCAGTCTCCGCGTTGAAACAGACGGCCGTGTCTTGGTAGATCTGCGCGCGACGGTTTCTCCGGGATTAATCCAATTCATCAGGGTAAATGGAGGGTTAGTGGTTAACACCTTTGGACCCGCTGGCGCGATTCGGGCACTCGTTCCGGCTGAATTATCAGAGAAGTTAGCTCAGCGAGACGATGTGCGCTCAATTCGACCCGCCGCCCGGGCAACGACCAGCACGGCGATCGCTTACGAAGGTGGAGATATTGCCCATCGCGCGGCTGAAGCTCGCCCGTTTTTTGCCACGGATGGGACTGGAGTAAGGATCGGTGTTTTATCCGACAGCATCCGCGGCCTGACGAATTCGCAAGCCCTCGGCACATTGCCGAATGTGACTGTCCTGCCTGGGCAGGACGGGCTCACGAGCACGGACACTGGCGAGGGTACCGCCATGCTCGAGATCGTCCACGCGCTGGCTCCAGGCTCCCCGCTCTATTTCGCGACCGCCTTTAGCAGCGAGGCGAGCTTTGCTCAAAATATCAGGAGCCTGCAATCTTCCGGATGCAAAATTATCATCGACGACGTCACGTATTTCGACGAATCGCCCTTCCAGGACGGTCCAGTTGCGCAGGCGGTAAATGATGTGTCCGCCGCGGGTGCGCTGTATTTCTCGGCGGCCGGTAACAGCGGCGGAATCGATCGGGCCAACTCGGGAACCTGGGAGGGCGATTTCAAGGATGCCGGCCTCACGACCATAGGGCAGGGAGGTCATCTCCACGATTTTGGCGGCGTAACTTACAACACGGTGCTGCCTGGGATCGGATTTGAGCGGCTGGATTTAACCTGGAGCGATCCGCTGGGCCACTCGACCAATGACTACGATGTTTACGTGTTAGACACCTCAGGTAATGTGGTTAGCAGTTCCACGGACAACCAGAGCGGGAGCAGCGATCCATACGAGTCGATTGACTCTTTGAGCCTCGGGCAGCGAATCGTGATCGTCCTGTTTGGAGATTCGGGAACAAACCGTTTTCTCCATCTCAGCACGGGCCGCGGCCATCTGGCTTTTTCCACTTCAGGCGCAACCACCGGCCATAATGCTTCTGGAGCGAGCAACGCTTTTTGTGTCGCGGCGACGCGGGTGGGTTCGCCGCCCGCGCCCTTCATTGGGGGAGTGGCTAATCCGGTCGAGGCGTTTAGCTCGGATGGGCCGCGCCACGTTTATTACAATCCGGATGGCAGCGCCATCACGCCGGCTGATCTGTCTTCCACCGGCGGCCGGATTCTCCAGAAGCCCGATATCACCGCGGCCGATGGGGTCAATACCACCGTCTCCGGATTCTCTCCTTTTTTGGGAACTTCCGCGGCTGCGCCGCATGCGGGTGCCATTGCTGCGTTGCTCTGGTCGTACAATCCCTTTCTGACACCTACTGATATTCGTTCCCTTTTGACCAGCACTGCCCTCACCATCGGAAATCCCGGGTTTGACCGGAATTCAGGGGCTGGAATCGTGATGGCTTACCCGTCGTTGGCCGCCGCTCCCGAGGCATTCTTCCAGAACGTTCAACTCCAGGACGGCAACCACAACGGCAAACTGGACCCGAACGAGTGCTCAGATATTCTCATTACTCTAAAAAACCCAACGGGCCAGGCGCTCACCGGGATAACGGGAGTTTTGACCAGTTCTACTCCGCAGGTGTTTATCGATCCGACACCCCGTGTGTTTCCGGACCTGTCGCCGAGGCAGAGCGCAGGTTCGGCGCTCCCATTTCACATCAGCACCAGCCCCGGCTATGTATGCGGGTCCAATGCGGTCTTTGTGCTTGAACTGAACACCTCGATTGGCGGCTTTGCGCAGCCCTTTGCACTCGGATCCTTGACCGCGGGTTTCGGCAACACCAACACGCTGGTATCAACGAATGTTCCGATCGACATTCCCGACCTGACTAACATCGAGTCGGAAATTCAGGTGTCAGGCGTGGTCCTTCCGCTCGCTAAAGTCCGGGTCGCCGTTTATATCACACATACCTATGACCAGGACCTGCGGATTTCACTGGTGGGGCCCGATGACACCGAAGTCCTGCTGAGCGCGAATAATGGTCAAAGCGGACAGAATTACGGGGCTGGCTGCGATCAGATGACTCATTTTTCCGACGATGCGACAAACAGCATCGCTGCAGCGGAAGCGCCCTTTGTCGGAGTGTTCACCTCGGAACAACCACTCTCAACCTTCACGGGGAAAAGTGGCGCCGCCGTCAATGGGCTGTGGAGACTGCGTGTCGCGGACCAGGCTCCACAGGACACTGGAACCCTCCAATGCTGGTCGCTCGAACTCACTCCGATCGGTTGTCTGGACGGGGGCGGCCAGTGTTTGAGTCCGCCTCAATTCGCGCAGGATCTTTCGGACCAGGTGACGACGAACGGCGCTACGGTTGAGCTCGCGGTCGTGGCGAATGGCACCGGGCCGCTCTCCTACCAATGGTATTTCAACCAGAACAACGCGCTGCTCCACGAAACAAACGCCACTTTGCTTTTGACGAGCGTCACTCCGGATCAAGCGGGCATTTACCAGGTAGTCGTCACGAACATCTACGGCACTAGCACCAGCGCACCGGCTAACCTGACTGTCGTGGTTCCGGCGACCATCGTGACTGGCCCCGCCAACCAAGCTGCCAATAATGGTGATACCGTCACCTGGAGCGTCCTTGCACAGGGAACTGCACCCCTGTCCTACCAATGGTTTTTCAATTCAACAAACCTCCTGGCTGCTCAGACGAACAGTTCTTGGGTCTTAACCAATGTCAGCCCCATTCTAGCCGGGAGTTACGGCGTGGTTGTTTCCAATGCCTACGCTAGCGTCACGAGCGCTCCGGCCAACCTGCGAGTGATCGTGCTACCCACCATCCTCTGCAGCCACGATACGAATGTGATTTTGGGCAGCCGGTGGAGTTTCAATCCGCCGACCTATGCCGACACGAACTTGATCCTGCAACCACTGGAGACGCTCACCAATCTTATTTGCGGCGAGAGTTTCAGCGCCACGCGCCGGTGGCGGGTCAGCGATACGAACGGCTACGAGGTGACCTGCCGTCAGACGGTGCAAGTGCTGGACACCAACTCTCCGGTGTTCAACTGTCCGGCAGACAAGACGGTGGTCGATGGCCAAGCCTGGAGTTTTGATGTGCCGACCGCCAGAGATGCTGACGCTCTAGAGGCGCTGGTCTATGATAACTGGACCAATAGCCTTAACCAGAGCCTGGATCCAGGCCCGGTGGAAGTGGGCGACCAGGTGAGCCTGGCTGGCTCGGAGCGTTATCCCAGCCGGTTGGCTCTGGAGTATTGGGGGACTAATGCCAGCCAGGGGATCTTTGCCGGGTCAGTGACCGCGCGGGTGCGTTTTTATCATAACGACGGGCTAGCGCTGCCGGGCGGAGCGACCGCTCCGGGAACGGTCCTTTACGACAGCGGACCTGTGGCGATCAGTGCGACCAATCGGGGTGCGCTGGTGTTGGAGGACTTTGAACTGAGCGCGGCGGTGCCGTTGGCCGGAGCGCTGCCTTCCACGTTTACGTGGACGGTGGCCTTTGGCGGACTGGGGAGCAATGACGCGGCAGGGCTGAGGCTGTA
>JANXQE010000752.1 GCA_025356925.1 Limisphaerales bacterium
AGTGCCAAGCTCGTAACCTCTCTGCGCGAGGTGCAGGGGGCCGCATTGTGAAGCGCGATTTCAAAGCCTTGTCGTTGGAGGGATAGAAGCCAGTCCAGGTAGTCCGGATCCTCGCAGGTGGCCCCAACATCATTAGCGGGACCTTCTCCACGGAAGAGCCATGCCGTTTTGGTGGTCTTCATCCCTAACCGCGCCAGCAGGTCGTACACCGGCTTAACGTTGGCTAAGGTGGACGAGTCGGTGTCGTCCACAATTGTAAAAGCGAATTGATGTCCGTTAGGCCATTTCATAATCGAGTGCACGGGCGTCCGCCGAGTTAAGAAACAATTGACTCAAAAAGCAAGTTGAGGGTTCTGATTCAATGAAACATTTCGAGATACTGCCGCGCGAGGACGCCGTAATCATGATGCTTTTGGGCATATCGCCTTCCCCTTTGTCCCATCACTTCCCTTTCAGCGGGGGGAAGCCTCACAAGTTTTGACACCGCTTCCGCGATCCCTCGCGGATCCTCGGCTTGGACAGAAAATCCGCACTTGCTCTCGGCCACCAAATCGTTTCCAGCTGCCGTGGCATGAATGACTGGCTTGCCGGCCATCATATAATCCAACAGTTTGTTCGGGCTGATGCCAAAGCGGTAGATAGATTTCTTCTGCCAGCCGAGGAAGAACGCATCCACCAGTGAGAACAGAGCGGGCACACAGGCTTTTGGAACCGGTGGCAGGAAAACGACATTAGTCAGTTCTTGGCTCGACGCGAACTGCTGCAAAACCTCCTTCTCGGGACCTTGTCCAACAAAAACTAAAGCAACTGGTTGCTCGCGAAGAAGAGCCGCGGCCTCCAGAAAGAAACTCAATGCATTGGAAACCCCATGAGACCCGGCATACCCAAGGAGAAACTTTCCTTCGGCTTTGAGGCTGGACAAAGTTTTCCAATGTCCTTCGGGTAACTTGGCGCCGTTTCCCTGCCAGCCGTCCATAGCGACGCCGTTTGGGATGTAAGCATATTTTTCCGCTCTCATGCCGTGGCTGATCATGTGGCTGGCAGCGTTGGGCAGGGTGCAGGTGACGCGGTCTGCTTCGCGATAAGAGAAATTTTCCGCCCACTGCATTACCTGGATGAAAGGGTGAAATCGCGACATCCCCTCCAACTCCACTAAGGTCAGTGGCCACAGATCCCGCACCTCATATACCAGTTTCGCACCCGACGCCTTGGCGATGCGATAGGCAGGCACGTTGGCCAGCGGATATGTTGAGGTTGTAATCACTACATCCGGGTGACATCTCTCCACCAGGAATTTCTTGTAGCGGAACAGTTGAGCGGTAAATGCGCACATGTTGAGGACGCGCCGAAATCCGTTTCCTTGATAACCGGGCGTTTTGAGCCAAATGTACGGAACGTCCTCCACACAATCCTCCACCAAGTTGAGTTTAACGTTTGGAGAGGTAGTTCGCAAATGCGAAAAAGAAGCGGCCACGATGGTTGCCTCGCACCCCAACGCTTGCCATTCCTTGGCCAGGTAGAAGGGCCGAAATTCCATTCCATGGGTTTTCGAACCGGCATAATGGTTGATCAGCAGTATTCGCATGCGGGCGCCGCCAAATTTTAGAATTCCGCCCTTCCCAGGGCGCGCTGAAAGATCTGGGCTATGTCGTAGGTCCGGAAGGTTCTCGGCACAACATCCAGCTACGCAGTAAGCCGCAAGCGCAAGCGCATTCCACGTGATTATATCGGGAGGTAATAACTACAGGCTGGAAGCCGCTTGTTTAAAGTCGTCATAGGGCCGTTCACCCTTGGTGAGGTGTGCGGGCAATGGGGCGTCCTCGCTCAAATCAGCGCATTTCAAAGTCCCGCCCTCGGCTTCTTTGTACCGCAAACCGGATTCGGGGCAACGCATAGTTCCCTCACTATCCGGGTTTCTCAGGATGTGGCCATGCCTGCTCATCCAACCTTTTCGACGGGCGGGATTGCCCATCATCAACGCATAGTCGGGCACGTCCTTGGTCACAACACACCCGGCGCCTATGAAGGCATAACGCCCAATCGTCACGCCACAAACAATGGTAGCATTGGCGCCAATCGTTGCTCCCCGGCGAATGAGAGTCCTTTCATATAGCGAATGGCGATTAACTTGAGACCTCGGATTCGAAACATTGGTTAGCACGCACGAGGGACCCAGAAACACATCATCCTCAACGACCAAGCCGGTATATATCGAGACATTGTTCTGCACCTTGACATTGTTCCCAATGACCGTACCTGAATCCACATTCACGTTTTGACCAAAAACGCACCGCTCTCCAATCTTTGCTCCTTTCATGATATGGCAAAAGTGCCAGATCTTCGTTCCGTTGCCGATCTGCGCACCCTCGTCAACCACCGCGGTTGGGTGGACGTAATAATTGGGCCGAGCACCTTCCTCCGACTTGGGATCCCTGAGGAGCGCCTTATCCCGAGTCGCCTCCGGCTTCACTGATTCGCCGTCGTGTTCGAGACTCTGTTGGGCAGCTTGCAGGACTTGGAGAACACGCAGGCCTTCGGCACCGTCGGTGCGCGGGGTGCGGCGTTCGTGGCAGCAGATGAGAAAATGCTGGCATTCCGCCCGGAGGGGCTCCGCCTCCGGTACCAGGACCGGCTCGGCCTTTGCTTTGCTGGGGGTGGGGATTTGGCCGTTCGTCCAAGTGAGATACTGGCGATAGAGCACCAATTTTTCGTTCCAGGGACGGGTGTCGTCAAAAACGGCAATGCCGCTGGATCCGACCACGGTCAGCTTTTGCTCTTTGATTGGGTTGAGCCAACTGACGTAGACATGAGCTCGGATGCCGCCGGTGAAGCGCAAAAAGGTCAGAGTGGTATCCGCAACGTCGTGGTTTAAGTACTCGCCACCCATGCATCGGACAGTCTCAGGCAACTGGTTGCCCGCCAGGGAAAGAATGACGGAGATATCGTGCGGAGCGAAGCTCCAGAGGGCATTTTCTTCGCGCCGAATTTTGCCCAGGTTCAGCCGGTTGGAGGTGATGTATTGGAGCTTACCAAGTTCTCCTCGAGCCAAGAGCGTGTGGAGCTCTTGCACCAAAGGATGATGCTGTAACAAGTGCCCAACCATTAACACACGCTCTTTGGCCTCAGCGAGCGCCAGAAGAGACCGCGCTTCGACTGGATCAAGGCAAAGGGGCTTTTCGACAAAGACGTCTTTGCCCGCCTCGAGCGCCGCCTTGGCCAACCGATAATGAAGAACCGCCGGAGCGGCGATCGCCACCTGTGTGATGGTCTTATTGGTCAAGACATTCTCGAAGTCGGTTGATTTCTCAACGGCGCTGTAATCAGCCCCGTAAGAATCCAGAGTTGCCCGCGAGCTGTCGCAAATGGTGTGCAACGCCCCGAGCGCATGAAAGTTTCTGATGAGGTTCTTGCCCCAGTAACCAGCCCCAATCAGAGCGAGGGTTTTTTGATAGTTCATATTTGATATGTGACAGGTGATTGCCTCACCGCTTTGGGCAATCTCAAAGTGAGGCTTTCAAGGCCTTGACCACGCGGTCCTGGTCCGCTTCCGTCAGGAACGGGTGCATCGGCAGGCTGAGCACCTCGCGGGAGGCCCTTTCGGATTCGGGAAAGTCCCCCCATTTGTAGCCACTAGAAGCAAAGACTGGTTGCTCGTGCAAGCATTTGGGATAATACACCGCTGTCGGGATCCCCTGCTCCTTCAGTTTAGCGGCCACCGCTTCTCGGTTCGGTACGCGAATGGTGTATTGAGCATACACGTGGGTGTTGCCCGGAAGCACTTCAGGAGCCACACAACTCGAGCGCAGAAGTTCCGTGTAACGAGCGCCGAGGCGGCCTCGTTCACCCACCTCCCACTCGAAATTTGGCATTTTAGCGAGCAAGACTGCGGCTTGGATGGTATCGAACCGACCGTTCATGCCCAGAAGGGGATGGTGATGCCGCTTAAGTCCTCCATGGGTGCGAATGGCGCGCATTTTCTCGGCCAGGGCATCATCGCTGGTAAACAAAGCCCCGCCATCGCCGTAACAGCCAAGGGGTTTGGCGGGAAAGAAGCTGGTGCTGCCGACCAGGGTGAGCCCGCAACTGCGACGGCCCCGCTGCGTGGCGCCAAAGCTCTGCGCCCCATCTTCGATAACCGGCACGCCATGCTTGGCCGCAACCGCATTAATCGCTTCGTAATCC
>JANXQE010000772.1 GCA_025356925.1 Limisphaerales bacterium
TGCTGTCGAGGGTGCAGGTCTTTGCCCCCGCCTTGGTTTGTACTGTTTGTTCCACTTCAAAACTTGTCGGGCTGTTTTCCTTGATGATCGTCAGCGTGCCATCGCGTTGCGAACTGAAGGCTTCTCCGGTAGCGGGATTGAATCCGCCGCCGTCGGTTCCGTTTCCGATGGGCAGCGTGCTGATGATCTTTCCGTCATCGGCATTGAGGATCACGCAGGTGGCGGGCTCGTGGCACATAGCGAAGAGGATGTGATTTTTCGCGTCCAGACCCAACCCGCCCGGCCCGCCGCCCTTTCCGCTGAGGTCGTACTGGGCAACCACCTTGAGCGAATTGACATCGACCACCGCGATCTTGTCCTTGTCTTCAAGATCAACGTAGAGACGCCCCTTGCCGTCGCTGGCGGCTTGCTCTGGCGCACCACCCAGGTCAATCGTGCCGACCACTGAGCCGTCCTTGCCGTCAATTACCGTCGCGTTCGGCGCACGGTGGCTGAAAACGTAAATCCGTTCGGTCAGAGGCTCGAAGAGGATGCCGTCGGGACCGCCTTCGACAGGAATGGACTTGAGCGTCTCGAGCGTTTTAGTGTCCCACATAACCACCGGACTGCTGCTGCAAAAGCCGTGATTGGACTTGGGGTCCACCGCCACACCACGCGCTCGCGCGTTCGTGATCGAGCCGGCTGATTTGAGTGTATCAAGGTCAAAAACCAGGACTTGATTTCCGCGGGGCACATAGATGCGCCGACCGTCACTGTCCGCGAAGACGTAATCGATGCCGCCAGTCCCAGCGATCTGGGCCGAGTTAAGAATTTTGTATGGTGTGGCCGCCTCGCCTGCGTGGGCAAAAGAGCCCGAAGCGAAGGCGATCGACCCGATCGAGGCGATAATGCTTAGGAAACCCGTCGTATTTGTTTTCATCTGGTTGTTAGTTTTAAATCCGGCCTATCAAAGGCGCGTGGGAATGATATCTTGGGAATTAAGGAACCAGACGTTCTCATAACCCATTCGGTTACGTCTCGATTGCCAAATGTCGCGCTGTGAGTCCGCGGTTCTCGTAACGGTACCGGGGCATTGCTTTGTGACAGTCTGGTTGTTCTTCATCTGGGCGGTTGACATGCGACTGGGCGCTCGTTCAAGTTTCCCGGCTGCTTGGTTCCGCCACGCGCGGCACATCACCGACTTAGTTTCTCATAGGCAACATTACCAAAACATTACCGTACCGTAACGATCTGTAATGATCGGACTTGCCTCCAATGAGCGCAATCCGTCCGCCGTCAGACGACTCGGCACAGAGAGTCGCCGTCGGCCGTCAATTCATGGATCGGCTCAGATACCTGGCGACCTCAGCCGCCCGTACCGCCAGGTGACTGCAAATCGTTGGCTGCAAAGCACCGCCGCAAGGCCCGATGCCGGTTCCGAACAGTTTGAATATGAAAGCCGGCGATGTTACAACTGACGGCATGAGCCCAATTTTTCAGCGGCCGGCAAGCATGTTCAGGGGGAGGTCTCGGCAAAATGCAGCCTCGGCACGATGGTGCAAAACTTTGGGATGTCGCGCAACGGTAGCGAAAATTAAGACGGCAGCCAGTGCGCTCGCCGGTGCCAGCGTGGGCCACATCACCCTCGCCTTTCTTACTTGCACCACTACGCCGGGCCGCTCGCACGCGGCGGCAGCCGCAGATGCGAACTGGCCGCAGTTCCGGGGAACGTCGGCCGCTGGCGTCAGCGCGAACGCCCGGTTGCCGGACCATTGGTCTGCCACCGAAAACGTGGAGTGGAAGACGGAACTGCCGGGGCGTAGCTGGTCGTCGCCGATCGTTTGGGGCGGCCGCGTCTTCCTCACTGCCGTCGTGAACCAGGGGGAATCCGAGCCGCCCAAGAAGGGGCTTTATTTTGGGGGCAACCGCCCGGATCCACCCAAAACTGAGCATCAGTGGAAGGTGGTCTGTCTCGATCTTGCGACGGGGAGAGTGGAATGGGAAAAGACGGTCTCTCAAGGCGCGCCCCAAACATCTGTGCATCTCAAGAACAGCTACGGCGCGGAGACGCCAGTGACAGATGGGGAAAGGGTTTACGCTCTGTTCGGCAATGTGGGGGTGTTCGCCTTCACCCTCGAAGGCAAAGAGGCTTGGACAAAGCGCCTGGAACCCCACAACACGCGGTATGGCTGGGGCACCGCGGCGTCGCCGGTTCTGCACGGCGGTCGGCTTTTCATCGTGAATGACAATGAGGACCAGTCTCAACTTCTTGCGCTGGATGCAAAAACCGGCAAAGAACTTTGGCGTGCCGACCGAGACGAGAAGAGCAACTGGGTCACTCCGTTCATCTGGGACAACGAACAACGCACGGAGCTCATCACACCGGGCAGCCGGGCGGTCCGTAGTTACGACCTCGACGGCAAACCGCTGTGGTCGTTCCGCGGCATGTCGAGTATTGCTATCCCCACACCGATCGCGGGCCGCGGCTTGCTTTTCGTAAGTTCCGGTTACGTAGGAGACAAGCTTCGTCCGCTCTACGCTATTCGTTCCGGCGCGAGCGGCGACATCACGCTCAAGCCGGGCGAAACCACCAACGAATCGATCGCCTGGTCAAACCCGGTCGGCGGGCCTTACAATCCCTCCCCGGTCTTCTACGAGGGGCGGCTTTATGTCCTCTACGATCGCGGTCTGGTCAGTTGTTTCGAGGCGAACACCGGAAAAGTGCTTTACGACCGTGAACGGTTGCCGGAAGGCTTTGCCTTTACCTCCTCACCCTGGGCGACGGGCGGGCGAGTTTTCTGCCTGAACGAGGACGGTGTGTGCTACGTGCTCCGCGCGGGCGACAACTTCGAACTGCTTCATACCAACAAACTGGCTGGTGATGACATGTGCATGGCGACACCGGCGTTCGCGGGCGACCGGCTTCTCCTCCGCACCGCTCCACGGCTCTACTGCTTGAGGGCGAGCGGGCAGACCGGGAAGTGAGCAGCCGTGGGCGGTGGCAAAGCCACGGACCATTGCCAGATAACTTGTGCACTCGCCATTCCTTGCCTAGATTCATTCGATAATGAGTACACCGTTGAGTGAGCAGGTGAAGGCGACGGCCGTTTGGATCAACAAACTCCGTGGGGAAATCGGGCAGGTCATCGTGGGCCAGGAGCAATTAGTGGATCGGCTGCTGGTCGGCTTGCTGGCGAACGGCCACGTGTTGCTCGAGGGTGTTCCGGGACTGGCCAAGACGCTCTCGGTTCGCACGCTGGCGGCCGCAATCCAGGCCTCCTTTCATCGGATCCAGTTCACTCCCGACCTTCTGCCCGCTGACATTGTCGGGACGCTCATCTATAGTCCACAGGATGGGAAGTATCACGCCACCAAAGGTCCGGTGTTTGCCAACTTTGTGCTGGCGGACGAAATCAATCGAGCACCCGCCAAGGTCCAGTCCGCCTTGCTCGAGACCATGCAGGAACGCCAGGTGACCCTCGGAGGCGAGACCATGCCCTTGCCATCGCCGTTCCTCGTGCTGGCCACGGAAAACCCGATCGACCAGGAAGGCACGTATCCGCTACCGGAAGCGCAGGTCGATCGGTTCATGTTCAAGGTGCTCCTCGATTATCCCTCATTCGCGGAGGAGCGAAAAATCCTTGATCGCATGGCGTTTACCGCACCCGAGACCCGAGTCCAGCCCGTGATTGCGCTGGACGAGATCCTGCACACTCGCAAGCTGGTGGATCAAATTCATGTTGACGAAAAAGTCCGTGATTACGTCGTGCACATTGTATTTGCGACGCGCAAGCCGGAACAATACAAGCTGGACCTGAAAAACTTCATCCAGTTTGGGGCCTCTCCACGCGCGACCATCTTTTTGACAGTGGCAGCGAAAGCCTGGGCGTTGCTCCAGGGACGAGATTACGTAACGCCCGAGGATATCAAGAGTATTGGCCCGGACGTCCTGCGCCACCGGATCATTCTCACTTATGAGGCGGAAGCCCAGGCGGTGACGACCGACGCCATCATCAAGAAAATCTTTAACGCAGTCCCGGTGCCGTGACCATTCACGAACTGTTGGCAGCGGTCCGCCGGGTCGAGGTACGCACCAACCGGCTGGTCAACGATATGATGGTCGGGGCGTATCTCAGCCATTTTAAAGGCCGCGGGATGGATTTTGAGGAGTTGCGCGAGTACATGCCCGGGGACGAGGTCCGTGACATCGATTGGAATGTCACCAATCGGATGGGCCGGCCCTTTGTGAAGCGCTACCGCGAGGAACGCGAGTTGGCAATGGTCCTCGCGCTTGATATCTCCGGGTCCTCAGCTTTTGGTTCCGTGCACCGCTCTAAACGCGAGTTCGCGGCCGAGATCGCCGGGACGCTCGCCATTTCCGCCACCCGCAGCAGCGACAAGGTGGCTTTATTACTCTTCACCGACCAGGTTGAGTTGTTCATCCCTCCGCGCAAAGGACGTCGCCACATCCTGCGGCTCATCCGCGAAATGCTCTTTTTCAAACCGAAACATCGCGGCACGAACGTTCCCGCAGCGCTGGCATTTCTCAACCACCTGTTGCACCGGAGGTCGATCGTATTTTTACTTACGGATTTTCTTCATAGCTTTGGCGAAGCCTCTGCTCCAGCCCGTGCCGGGCGCGATACGCTCCAGGAACTCGGCCTGACCAATGCCCGGCATGACCTGGTCTGCATTCACCTGCATGATCCGCGGGAGAGCACGTTGCCCGCCGCGGGTTTGCTCACCATCGAGGATGCAGAGACCGGCGAATTGCTCGAAATCGACTCGAACCGCTCCATCGTTCGCGAAAGGTTCGCCCGCACCAATGCAGACCGCCTGGCTGAGCTGGATCGAGCGTTCCGCCGGGCGGGAGTGGATACGCTGAGCTTTAGCACCGACCGACCCTTCGCGCAAACCCTGCAAAGCTTCTTCGAAACGCGGCGCGGTAGGAGGAGAGGATGACCAGGGTGGTGGAAACCCGAAGGCCGAAGGCCCGAGGTCCACGTTCACTAAGGCTACGGGAGATCAGAGCTCGCGGGACTTCGAGGATAACCGGTCCCGTATTCGGATTTCGGATTTCGGGTTTCTTTCGGATTTCGGATTTCGGCCTTCGGCCTTTTCTGACCCTCCTCCTTTTCGTCTCCACCTCGGTGGTGGCCCCCTCAGCCGAGACCAACGTGCTGCCGGACCTGCCCTCGTCCTCACTAAGGCCTCCCCGGGGGGAAATCCTGCCTTCATCCTGGGACCAGTACGGAACTTGGATCGTCCTCGCCTCGGTGGTTGTGTTGGTCGCAATCGGCGTTGTTATCTGGCTCGCGACCCGCCCGAAACCCGCGACGCCCATTCCCTGGGCGACGCAGGCTCGCCAGGAACTGGATTCACTGCGGCACCAGCCTGAAGACGGATTTTTATTGAGCCGCACGGCCCAAATTGTGCGCCATTACGTCGCCTTGGCCTTTGGGTTGCCCGCGGGCGAACTGAACACCTCGGAGTTCTGCGGCACCGTGCAGAGTTGTGAAAAGATTGGCCCTGAACTCGCCCATGAGCTTATCGATTATCTTCACGCGTCGGATCTCCGAAAGTTTGCGCCAGGGCCTGAAGAAACGCCCCTTGGCGCCCTGGCTCGCGCAGAGAGGATTATTGAACGGACGGAGAGCCGATTGGCAGATCTGAGCCGCGTGGCATTCACCCCGAGTGCGGATTTGGACTCGCCCCGCCCACCGAAGACGGACCGGGAACGGAGACTGGCAAGTGGCGCTTAGCACGATAGCATTCCCTGCGTTGGCGTCATGAGTGGCAACTTCCAATTCCAATATCCCTGGGTGCTGGCCCTGTTGACATTGCTGCCCTTCTACGCGTTCCTGCATGGGCGCGTGGGGAAGCTTTCGGCTCTGCTGTTTTCCAGCGCGGACATCGCCCGGTCGGCCGGAGCGACAGCGCGAGCGACTGCCGGCCGATTGTTGTTGTTCTTGCGGATCCTGGTTGTCGCGTTGTGCATCATCGCGTTGGCGGGCCCGCGCTTTGCCAACGACCACACCGAAACCCAGGCGAGCGGGGTCGACATCATGCTCGTCCTGGATTTGTCCTGGTCGATGATGGCGCTGGACATGAGCGGCCCGCAGGAGCGCGTTTCACGATTCGACAGCGCGTCGCAGGTACTCGAGGATTTCATCCGCAAACGCCTTAGCGACCGGCTCGGGCTGATTGTCTTCTCGGCGGTGCCGTACCTGGCGAGCCCGTTGACCCTCAACCATGATTGGCTCATTGAAAACCTGCATCGCCTGCACGTGGGACTGATCCGTGACCTCGGCACCGCCATCGGGGACGCCACCGCCGCTGGCGCCAAGCGACTCAAGGACATCAAAGACAGCAAAAGCCGCATCATCATTGTGCTCACCGATGGGGACAATAACCGGGGCGAGATCGATCCGGTCCCAGCGGCCCAGTTGGCAGCGGCACTTGGGATCAAGGTCTACACGATCGGCATCGGGATTGAGCAGCCGTGCGAGTTGCCCGTGTTCAACCCTAATACGGGCAAACTGGAGTTG
>JANXQE010000780.1 GCA_025356925.1 Limisphaerales bacterium
ATTTGATGCAACCAACGCTCTGAACGGGCAAACCAACATCACGCTCGATTTGACGGACGTGGGTCCGGCCCAAGCAGGGACCTACGAGGTAGTCGTCACCAATGTTTACGGCAGTAGCACCAGTGCGCCCGCTACCTTGACCATCGTAATACCCGCAAACATCTTGATTGAGCCCACGAATCAGGTGGCGAATGTTGGGGACACAGTGACCTGGACGGTGGTCGCCGGAGGGACTGCCCCGTTCTCCTATCAGTGGTACTTCGATGCCGGCGTTATGGGCCTGGCGACTAACGCTACTCTAGTGCTGAGTAACATAGTGCCGGCAGAGGCAGGTGTCTATCAAGTCGTGGTAGGCAATGATTTCGGCAGCGTCACGAGCGCGCCCGCTAATCTAAAGGTGGTCGTCATCCCCAAGGTGGTTTGCAGTCCTGATACCTCGGTGCCGCTAGGCACCCCTTGGGATTTCAGCCCGCCGAGCTATAGCGATACCAACCTGACCTTGCAGGTGCTGAACACAACCACGAATCTGTTGTGTGGGAGCAGCTTCAGTGCTACCCGTCAGTGGACCGTGACCGATACCAACGGATATCAGGTTCCCTGCAGCCAGACCGTGCAGGTGCTGGATTCAGCGGCGCCGGTGATGACTTGTCCGGCCGATAAAGCCGTTCCCCACGGCACTAGCTGGGCCTTTGATCTGCCCCGGGCCACAGAAGCGGGAGCGATCGAGGCGATCGTTTATGACAATCGGACCAATAACCTCAACCAGAATTTGGACCCGGGGCAGGCTGAGGTGGGTAACCAGATCACCCTGGCTGGATCGCAGCGTTATCCAAGCAGCCTGGTCTTGGGGTACTGGGGAAGCAACGCGACCCAGGGCGTATTTGTCGGCGCGGTGACCGCACGGGTGCGCTTCTACCGAATGGATGGGCCGGTGCTTTCTGCTGCCGTGGCCACTCCGGGCACAGTCTTTTACGATAGTGGACCCTTGGGCATCCGTGCCACCAACCAGGGTGCGCTGGTGTTAAAAGACTTTCAACTGAGCGCGGCGGCGCCATTGGCAGGAGCACTGCCCTCAGTGTTTACCTGGACGGTGCGCTTTGACGGGCTGGGAAGCAACGACGCCGCCGGTTTGAGTTTGTCCGGTCCACCTGGGGTTGGGCAGTCGGCGGCTGGCTACTGGGCATTGGGAACCAATGGCTGGGCGTTGCAGGGCCAGGGCGGGCAGAGCTTTGGGGCGCAGCTGGCGGCGTTGAGCAGTGGGGTGAGTCTGAGCGTCGTTAGCACGGTGACGAATGTTCAATGCGCTCAAAACTTCACGGTGACCCGGAGTTGGCAGGCGCTGGATGCCTGCAGCCATGCCGCCACCTGCAGTCAGACGGTAAGCGTCGTGGATCAGTCCCCGCCGTTGGTGCTGAGCCAACCGCAAGATCAGTCGGCGTTAGTCGGACAAACCGTCTCCCTTTCGGTGAGCGTGTCGAGCTGTCCGCCGACATCTTACCAATGGTATTTTAATCAGACCAATGCCCTAAGCCAGGGGACCAACGCGACACTGGTTCTGACCAGCGTCACGATTGCCCGGGCTGGCAGCTACCAGGTCCTCATCACCAATGCGTATGGGAGCAGTACCAGCGGCCCGGCTCTCGTTTCCGTCTCCGGTGCGCCGACAATCCTTTCACAACCGCTGGATCAGGTCGTGACCGGCGGCGGCACCGCGGTGTTCACGGTTTCGGCTGCGGGCACCCCGGCGCCAACCTATCAGTGGTTGTTCAACGACACCAACTCGCTTTCCGGGGCAGTCAGTAACAGTTTGACGTTGACGAACGTGCAGAACTCACAGCGGGGATTCTATTCGGTTGTGGTCAGCAATAGCGCTGGAACCGTAACCAGTTCTAGAGCCGCGCTGACGGTGGTCCAGGCTCCCGTCATCACTTTGCAGCCGCAAAACCTGACGAATTTCCAGGGCCAGTCAGTGGTATTTACGGTCACCGCAGTCGGGACCTCACCGCTCAGCTATCAATGGATGGCGAATTGCACTCGCCCGGTTTCCGGAGCGACCTTGCCGACTCTGCGGCTGAAGAGCGTCACACCGAACGATAGCGGCAGTTACTGCGTTGTTGTTTCGAACGCGTTTGGCTTCGTCCTGAGCGAGCCGGCCGTGCTCCGGGTGCTGGCTCAGGCCAGGTTGACGTCTCTGACCCAAAGCCAAAACGGCGTAGCTCTCGGCTTTACGACCGTTACCAACTTGTTTTACAGCGTTTACTCCAGCGCCCTGCTGCCAGCTACGAACTGGAGCCTCTTGCCCGGCGCCTTTCAGCAACCGGGAACGGGTGTCCCGATGACCGTGACTGATCCGGCCGCGACCGGAAGGCAAAGGTTTTATCGCATTCTCGTGGAATAGCCCGATCGTGGCTGACGGCGGCTTCGCCAGCCCTGATCAAGGGCCGCTCCCTGCGGCGTCGAACATTTGCTTTACCCGCGCAGCGAGCTCCCTAAGATGAGCGCCCTATGGAAAACTCAGCGTCTGTCCTTCTGAACGAGTTGCTCTCACCGGCTCGCATCCAGTTGGATTTGGAGAGCAAAGATCGCGAATCTGTCTTGCGCGAACTCGTCAACCAGATCCCGGAATTGGCGGAGCAGCCCGCGGCAAGACAGACGCTCCTGCGGGCCTTGCAGGAGCGAGAACAGTTGCACAGCACTGGAATCGGAGACGGCATCGCGCTGCCGCATTCACGCAACGCCCTGGTAGGGTTGGTGGATCGATCCCTGGTCGTTTTTGGAAGGCATGCCCAAGGAATTGCCTACGATGCGCCAGATGCGCTGCCAGCCCGGCTTTTTTTTCTGGTGGTGGCCCCAACGGTCACTCAGCACCTCGCAATCCTGGCGCGGCTGATTCGGCTCCTGCGCGACCCGAAGCTGCGCCAGAGCCTGCAGACCGCTGACCGGCCTGAAAAAGTAATCGATTTAATGCGTGAGGCTGAGGCGAAAATTTAATTTCCAACCTTGGCCCTTGGCCGACGGGAGGTTCAGGTGCCTCCTCAAATCGCGCCCTTAAATCCCTGCTGCCTGAGCCCTTCGAAAAGGACCAGGGCCACACAGTTCGATAGATTGAGCGAGCGAGCCTCGCGATTAAACATCGGAATCCGCAGCCACCGCTCGCGGTGGGCCTGGAGCAGCATCGGCGGCAACCCTGCGGTCTCTCGACCGAAAACCAGGCAGTCGTTCGGCGAGAAAGCGGCTTCGGTATAGAGCCGCGGGCCGTTTGACTCGACGAACCACGCGGTGGAGTTGATCGGCAGGGAGTTTTCAAACTCGTGCCAACTGGCCCAACGCTGCCACTGCACATGCTGCCAGTAATCCATTCCCGCCCGCCTGAGTTGAGCATCCCCCAATGAAAACCCGAGCGGCTCGATCAGATGGAGGCGCGTCTGAGTCGCCGCGCACAGCCGCGCGACATTTCCGGTATTGGGCGCGATTTCCGGTTCAACTAGGGCGACGTGCATTTGGTTTCGCTCGGTAGAAGACCTTCCACAAGACCAAGCCTTGGGCGGGCGCGGTCATGCCGGCCAGGCGCCGATCCTTTCCCGCCAGCAAATCGGCCATGGCCTCGGCTGCGAACTTGCCCAAGCCAACCTGGACCAGCGTCCCGACGATGCCACGACACATTTTGTAAAGAAACCCATCACCTTCGATGATGAACGTGAATAATGGGCCGGATTTTTTCAGCTCGCATCGCCAGAGGTTGCGGACATTCGATTGCTTCGCGTAACCCTGGCTGGCGGCAACCGATTGGAAGTCACGCTGTCCCAAAAAGCAGGGGGCCGCGCGGCGCATGGCGGCGAGATCGATTCGACGAGTGACATGCCAGGCGGTGTGACGAAGCAGCGGATTCATGGCCGGATGATTCCAGACGAAATAGCGATACTGTTTGCCGGTGGCGCTAAACCGCGCATGAAACTCATTCGTGGTCCGAGTCGCTTGCAGGACGCGCACGTCCTCCGGCAGCCAGGCGTTCAGCGCCAGGGCCAGTTTGCGGCCCGACATGGAACGTTCGGGACGTGGAACTTCGAAGTGGACAACCATGCCCAGGGCATGCACTCCGGTGTCGGTCCGACTCGAGCTATGAACTCGCGGCCCGCTGGGGAACAACCTGGCCAGGGCCTCCTCGATTTTCTGCTGAACACCCGTGCCCGTCTTCTGCACCTGCCAACCCTGATAGCGGGTGCCATCATAGGCGATGGTCAGTTTGAATTTAAGGGTTTCCATACCTCAACATCGAACAGGCGCCGTTGGAGCCTGTTTGAAACCCCACCGATTAGGGAACCCGCTCTGCATCGGTGGCTGGAATCGGCGTTTCCCTGTAGGCTGCGTGCCCTCACGCGGCGCTTCGGCGTGGTTTCCAAACAGGCTCGTGGCACAGGTCATGCGCCCAGACTGTCGAGATAGCTCTGCAAGAGAATCGCGGCTGCCATCTTATCGACCTTTTCCTTACGCTTTTCTCGCCGAACATTCCCTTCGATGAGATAGCGATTCGCCTGAGCTGAGGTGAGCCGCTCGTCCCAGGTCTTGATCGGGATCGTGACGGTCGCCCGTAACGCGGCCACAAATTCCTCCACCTTGAGCGCCGCAGGTCCGTAACTGCCATTCATGTTGCGCGGCACGCCCACCAGGATGAGCTCGACCTCCTTTTCAGAGAGCAATTGCTTCAACCTGGCCAAAAATGCGGCCATAGGCTCCGCGGGAACAAACTCGATGGGTTGGGCGATCATCTTGAGCTCATCGCTCAGGGCGATCCCAATCCTTTTGGTGCCATGATCAAGTGCCAGAATGCGCATGGATAAGTTCCGGCTGGTTAGCCCAACTGGCGCAGTACTTTGCGCACCGCCTGCACGGTCTTTTCAATATCGGTCTCGGTATGCGCGGTCGACAGAAAGCCGGCTTCAAACTGCGACGGTGCCAGGTAAAAGCCCTGGTTGAGCATGCCATGGAAGTAACGTTTGAACCGCTCGCGATCGCTCTTCATCGCGTCGGCCAGATTGTGGACCGGCTCGCCGCTGAAATACGCGCAAAACATCGAGCCGCAGCGGTTGAACTGAACGGGAATACCCGCCGCGCTGGCCGCGTGCTTTAAACCGCTCTCCAGAGCCTGGCCGAGTTGCTCCAATTTGGCGTAGGCATCGGTCGCGGCAAGTTCTTCCAGCGCAGCAATCCCAGCGGCCATGGCGATAGGGTTGCCGCTCAAAGTTCCCGCCTGATACACCGGACCCAGCGGCGCCAGGCAATCCATAATCTCAGCACGTCCGCCGAAAGCGCCCACTGGCAGCCCGCCACCAATGACCTTGCCGAAGCACGTTAGGTCCGGTGTGATTCCGAAACGCTCCTGGGCTCCGCCCCTCGCCAGACGGAAGCCAGTCATGACTTCATCAAAAATCAGCAAAGCGTCATTGGATTTCGCGATCTCCCTCAGAAACTCAAGGTACCCCGGTTTGGGTAAATAGAGACCAGCGTTGCCGGGGACCGGTTCGATGATTATCCCCGCGATTCGGCCGGGGTTGGCCTTGAAGGCCGCCGTGACCGCCGCGGGTTCATTAAAGGGCAAGACGATGGTATGCTCGGTGAAGGCAGCCGGAACCCCGGCGCTGTCCGGGTGGCCAAAGCTCAGCGCACCTGATCCCGCTTTGACCAGCAGCGAATCGGCGTGACCGTGGTAGCAGCCGTCAAACTTGATGATTTTGTCTCGTTTTGTGAACCCCCGCGCTAACCGAATCGCCGACATCGTCGATTCCGTGCCGGAGTTGCACATCCGCACCTTCTGAACGCTTGGCACCAGCGAGCAAATGAGCCGGGCCATCGTGACTTCAAACGGATTCGGGATGCCGAAGCTCGTTCCGTTCGCGGCGGCGGATTGCACCGCCTTGATAATTCTCGGATGGGCGTGACCCAGGATGGCCGGGCCCCAGGTGCCGACGTAATCCACGTATTCGTTCCCATCCACATCCCAGATTCGCGCGCCCTTGGCTTTATCGACGAAGAAGGGCTGGCCGCCCACCGCCAGAAAAGCACGGACGGGCGAATTGACGCCCCCCGGAATGTACCGGAGCGCCGTGGCGAACAGTTGTTCGGATTTAGTCCGCGACATCATGGAAATAAATTAGCGGCTAATGTGGCCAAAGCACGCGAAAAGAAAGTCGCTGCGAACCTCCGTCACGGATGCGATCCTGAACACGTGCCCCGGATAAGTGATGGCTTGTTCCTCGGCACCATCCAGTGGCGAACGGCGCCGCAAAAAATCGTAGCTACGACGGCGCAGTTGCCCCGGCAGATTAAAAACCTGCGGTACAGCAGACTTTAAAGTCTGCGTTACAGCTCTGAGGCTTCGTCGCGGGGCATCCCTCGTTTGCTATTGCCGGCTCCACGGTTCCAACCCGGAGGCCAATCGAATTGATCCCGACCACCAGCGGTTCAAGCACGATACCGGCTACCACAGGGCAGGACCGATAAAATAAATATGGCGTAATGAAAAGGTTTGGCTCGTTACAGTCGCGGGCCGATTGTCGGGTGATCTTCCTGTGGATGCCTACGGGTGGGCTTTGATTCGAAGGAACCCACCCTCGAGGTTATTGACGTTTTCGTCCAGAACGAGTGTCCAGGGGCCCCAAGGGTGCGGCGCTTCCATGACCCGCAGCGTGCTCTCAACGGGTGGCTGCTGCCAGCTATCGCTGCTGAAAGAAGTCCTCAGGTAGCGGCCAAGGCCCTCGTTTTAGACCATGGCGGTTGGCGAGGTGGTTGGCGTGGGAATCGGCGCGCTAAGCGCGATATTATTGGTCCAGCTCGAGTCCGCGAGGCCATCGCCCCCGGCATAGAACTGGATTTTGGTTTTGTCGAGTTTCGGTAAATCGGTTCGCGCGATGCGCGCCAGGCGGCAATTGGCCCAGGCGGCGCAGAGATAAACATAGGACTGCGCGTTATCGATGGCGGGAGCCGTGCCTCCGCGGCCGTATTTAACGAAGTTAACTTCGCCCCAGCTTTCGCTGGGAAACATGCATTGGTTGGTGTTATCTGGCGGCATGACGTTGGTCTGGCCGAGATGGTTGATCCAGTTCCTGCCGCCGTCCAACGACTTTATGATGCTCGTATGATGGAAAACCCAGGCGCCTGGAATCTGCTGACTGTAACAAACATTATGGTAAAGCACCCCATCGACTTCATACAGGCCGGTGGAGTAGCAGGGACTGCCGTTAAGGGAAGCCCCCAGCGTCCCCGGGTTTAGATCGGTCCCCGCAAGCGACGGAGGGTTCTGCGGAGTTCCTTGCAGCCCGCAGATCCGGTCGTGCACGAAGGCGCCGTTGCTGAAGCCGGTGCCGTCGTTATGTTGGAAATAAAGCGTGTCGTTTGAGCCCCAGGCGGCGTCCCAGGTGTCACCGTTGGAAGCGCCGTTGCTCAAGCCGGGGGCGATAATCCGATTTCCGAACGCGGCGAAAGTGACCGGAGCAGCCGAGGAAATGCAAGGCGAGGCGCAAAGGCACAGGAGAGGGAGAGTGACCAGCCGGAGCCTTGTCGTGAAACCAGTTATGCTCTTCTATCTCAGGGCGCGGTTACCCGGTAAAAGCGGCTTCCGTTGGTGTTCTGCTGCAGGTCGGCGAACCGGTACTGACCGGGGGCAATTTCGGTAGCGCTGCCAAGCTTTGGCCAGTTGGTAAATGTTGTGGATAGATTCGTCGTTCCGTAAACGCTGAAGTTTGTGCCCGAGGCGTTACTGAAGGCGAACTGAAACGTCCCGTTGGACGACATCGCTAGATCGGTCGGGATGATGGGCGTCACTGGCTGCCCTGGCACGAAAAAGGCATAAACCTTGTTGTCGTTGGCGACGTAGATGCGTCCGCGAGCCACAATGGCCGTATTGAATCGGCGAGTCCCGCTCATCGCCTCGTTCGCACCGCCGCCGGTGAAAACATTGGTGCCCGTGTCTGCATCTAACCCGTGAAGCCGCTGGTCGCCTTCGCAACCGATACCCCAAACAATAACGTTGTTGGTGCCATCGGTAGAAGTGACGAAAGGCGATCCCCGGCCGCCCCCCTCGCTCGCAGACCACGCGGCCGTGATGGTTGGGGGGTTAGTGGTGCCGATGTGGAGGGAATAGAGGCTGCCACTCGCGGCCATGACAAGATAGGACCCCAGAGTAGTGCGGTAGGCAGCCGCCGCTTGGATGAGAGTTGTGTTAACAACGTGCGTCTGAGCGACCGGCAGGCGTATGCCGCCAAGGTTCGTACGGTTTAGCAGATAGGCATTGCCATCTTTGCCAAACGCCGCCACCAGCTTCGAGGGCGTCGCGCCGGGCACGTCAAGAACCACTGGACCAGAACCGCCGAGGTCGGTATCGCTGTTATCGAGCGCGACCCAGTTCGTGGGTGCCCAGTAGTGCGTTGTCCCGTTGGTCAGCAGGAGACTGGGCGGGAGATGGATGATCGCCTCGCCGCCGCCCCATACACTCGCGCCCATGGTATTGCCGGTAGCTACGAAGGTATCCACCCCGTCGCTCGCGATGCCGCCGACGGCCCACGCGCCGCCGCCACGCGCAGTCGTGGCCCATGCGATCACGTTCGTGGGATTGGTCAGGGGCACGCCGACGACCCAGCCATAGTACGTTCCGCAATCGCCGTACAGGCCGCCATACGGCACGTAAAGATTAGTACCCACAATCGCCAAAGCACCGCGCTGGCCCTGGGCCAACGAGTTGAAAACCGTGCTCCCGGATCTTGCGGTGGCATTCACGTCCACCGGCCAGCCGGGGTTAAGGCTTCCAGTATCCACGTTCAAAGAAAAGATGAAATGCTTTGGCGTGCCGGTGCTGGAATCCCGGATCATCGCATTGAAAAAAAGCGCCCGCGAGGGCAGATCGACGACCGGCGTGCCGGAGATGCCAACCGGCGTGACATTGCCGCACGGAAGCACCCCGGGTGGGACCGGCGTACCGACGTTGGTCGACCAAAGCACGCCACCGCTGAGGGCGTCCAGCGCGTAAACGTAATTTGACTCTGTGACAGCGATGACCATCGCCTTGCCACCTGGGGCGTCCTCAACGTAGAGCGGTTGCGCGTAAACGTTGCCTCCGATGCTGCCACCAAAAGCAAGGTCCCTCTTTAGTCCAGCGGCGGCCGCGTGCGTGAACGCCGGATCGATATAGAGGCCATCGCGCGAGTCATGGTTGTGATGTTCGGTGACGTTGACCGCTTGGGCACGCTCCGGTGCAATGCCAGCCAACACCCACCATACGAATGTTAAGGTCAGTCGGGCACAGGTGGCTTTCATTCAACCGTACAATCGTCGAACCGGGAGATTTTGCCACTGTAATCTCGGGACACCGGCCCGGGCCGTAGTCATTGGCCTGTGCGCTGCCTTCAACCGGGAGTCCGCTAGTGGCTAATCTTCAAGCTCCGCTGAAAGGCGATCACCTTCTCGGTGGTTGGGGCTTTCCTTTTGCGACGCGGTACGCTAGGTATTTGATCGGTTAATCCTTAAATAATGAGTGCTTTTCTTTCCGATAGAGCCTGTTCGGCGGTACTTGGTGCGCTGCTCCTGAGGGCCGGGCTCCTGGGGGTCCAAGCGGCTGCCAACTACCAAATCTGTGTCTCGAATGAACGATCCGGCGATATAACTGTAATCGACGGCGCGAGCCTGAAGGCTGTGGCGACCATACCAGTGGGAAAACGGCCGCGCGGCATCATTGCGAGTCCTGATGGCAAAACCGTATACGTGGCGCTCAGCGGAACACCCATCTCGGGTCCACCTCAGTTGGATGCCCACGGGAATCCGATCTTGCACAAAGGCAAAGATGACGATGACGATGACGACGATGACAAAAAGTCGGACAAGTCTGCCGATGGGATCGCCGTCGTCGATCTCGAGCACAAAAAGCTCCTCCGCAAGATCCACGCAGGGTCCGACCCGGAACAGTTCGCCCTCAGCAAAGACGGTACGAGGCTTTACGTCTCCAATGAGGATGTCGGTACTGCGAGTGTCTTGAATGTTGGCACCGGCAAAGTCGAACAGATCATTCCCGTTCACCGTGAACCGGAGGGCGTCGGGACAAGTCCGAACGGGAAGTTTTTCTATGTCACTTGCGAAGACGACGGCGAGATCTTCGCTGTGGATACCACCAGCTATGAAGTAATCACGCATTTCAACGTTGGAGGCCGGCCGCGTTCGGCAGACTTTTTGCCGGATGGTTCCCAGGCATTTATTCCTTCTGAATCGGCGGGCGAAATGCATCTGATCGACGCATTGAACCAGAAGGTTCTTAAAACGATCCAGTTGCCAAAGGGATCCCGGCCGATGTGCGTGAAAGTGTCCCCGGATGGCAAGAAGGTTTATGCCAGCACTGGCAGGGGGGGCACGGTTTGTGTATTGGACTCCTCCACTCTCGAGGTCCTGAATAACATCAAGGTCGGCCAGCGTCCCTGGGGGATCGCGATCTCATCCGACGGGAAACTTCTGTACTCCGCCAACGGGCCATCCAATGACATCTCGGTAGTGGATCTCGACGCTCAGAAAGAAGTCGGACGCATCAAGGCAGGCCAGAGCCCTTGGGGTTTGATAATCGTGCCGAACAACGGTTCGAATGGAACCTTGTAAGTCCGAGGTCAGACAGGGCATATACCGCAAGGTGCATTTTCGACAAACTGGCAATACACAACTCCGGCTACCGTTTGCGCGTGAAGACAAAGGTCTCCTGGACCGTGATGCTCTTCGTGAAGCCGGATTTGAAGGCTCTGGCTCTGACCGTGGTTGGTTCTGATAGTGTGATCGGCGCTTCGTAGAGCGGGTCGGACGAGGTCGGCACACTCCCATCGGTAGTGTAGCGAATGGCAACCCCGGGTTCTGGGTGGCGTAAAGAGAGCTCGACCAGTTCCTGATATTTCCCGCCCCGCAAGGAGAACATCGGAGGAGGAAGGACCTTTGGACCTGGAAGACTTTCAATCCATTCCCGCAACAAGTCGACGCCGTGTTCATCCAAGGTCTCGCGTGCCAGAGGTGGCATTTTTAGCCCCTCGAGGCTGCTGATGCGTAGAAGTGCTACCGAACGCCAGACATCGTTGGGGGCGATGACGCGCGCTTTGTCCAGACCCTCATCGATGAGCACCTGACCATCAACCAATCTCTGCCGGTCCAAGGGAGTGTCATAACGCGCATCAAAGTAGGCCACGGTGCCCCCTGGTCGATGGCAATAGGCGCAGTTAGCGTCCAGATATGAACGGGTTCGGTCCTCGAGGCTGCGCGTCGAGTCGTCACCGCGCGCCAGTCGCGCATAGTTCGTCAGTTCCATTTCTTTAAATGCGGGTTCGAACAACCCGATGTGGTTCCAGGCGCGCAACTCATTGTCTCGAACCCCGGTCGGAAAAGAAAAATCCCGGTTTAATTGTCGTGTTTTTAAGCCGAGCACACCCCCTGCAGTTGCGGAATGGCACGTGAGGCAATCCTGCCGGCTGGGATAATACCAGGTCTGGGTTCGAACGCCGGTGGAGGTGCGGATCTGCAAGGTCTCGGTCAAGTTCGAGGCCAACAAATCGGCGTCGCTGTTGTCAGGCCTCCATTTATAGGTTACTCCATACACACCGCCTTTGGCATCCCGCACCAACAAGCGCGTTTCCAGCCGCCGCGTTTGGTCAGGACGTGTCTCGTCGGTAACCATGGCAAAGTGCTTTACGAAAACGGTTCCGTTCGGGAATTGCCAATCACCTGTGGCAGCAAACTCGATTTTGGAACCGATCGCTGAGCGGTCCTGAGGGACCGAAAGCCATCGCGATTTTTCGGCACGGTCTGAGTAGAAGGCCACGTTAAGATCATAGGGAATCAAGCTGTCGGCAGGCGCGAGGTCGCGCGTATTCCGGAACGCACCCGTTTGGGAAAGGAGCCGCGGTGGCGCGCCGTGGTCGGTCTCGGGCATTTCCAGATAGGCCCTTGCCGACGGACGTGAATCCAGACCGTAAGGCAGTGCCAGCTTGGCCTCGCCCTTCAGCGCGAACGTCGTACCGCTAATGAATAACAGAATCGCCAGTCCAGATAGCTCATGCCCCGCACGAAAAGCCCACAACCCGGAGCGCCGGCATTTTGCCGGCTTTGCGCACTCGAACGCTTTAAGCCGGCAACAAGCCGGCGCTCCCGCCGCGCGGGTGCCAACTATCCCGGCCAGCGCGTGCTGGACACTGGGTTTGGCTGGTGTCCCGGTGGCGCGGCCCGACTCCCCGCTTAGCCGACTACTTCTGCTCACGCTCGACGTTGATTTGGACGGCTCGCTCGAGGCTGGCGGAGTACCGACGAATGGTCTTCTGAACCCCTGGAACAGGCACATAACAATACTCGCCCGCAGGATAACCATGAATCACCACGTAATCATAGTCTTTTACCGCCGGGCGCTGTGGGATCTTGACGAGAAAGACCAAGCCGACGCAGATCGCATCGGGCTTTTTTTCCTCGAAGGTGCTGGCGTCGTGCTTGACCGAGGCGGTGCCGCGCACAACCCAGGACTGGTCGAACGGCGGGGAAAGTAATCTGCTGTAACCGCTATCCACGACGAGGCCCTCGGGAGTTATCTGCAGTACTCGACCGCAAATGAACCGGCGGCCTTCGATGCAAGCGGTCCTGATTTGTTCCGCACGCTGGGCCGCTTGGACCGCCGCGGTCTGCTCTTGCGCGGACGGCGGCTGCGCGGATGGCGGCTGCGCGGATGGTGGGACATTCGTGGAGGCTCCCGGGATGGGTTCCGCCGTGCCGATAAGGGCCGCCAGACACAAGATTAATGCGAGCTTGATAACCATGGCTGTTCACGGCAGTTGGACGGCCCGATAAAACCGATATCGCAAAGTGCCGGCTTGCGGATCGGTCACCGTAAACGGGCTGGAAGCAGGCACGTTGGTGCTGACGGGGACCCAATTAAGGAAATTCGTGGACCCCTCGAGAACGTAAGTCTTGCCCGTCGTTCCGGATAATTCTACCGCGAAGACCCCGTTACTCAAGTAACCCGACCCGCTGAATAGCATGCCCGGCAGGATCGTGAACGGATCACTGACCGCAACACTGTTGTTATACCCCGTCGCAAAAGCATTGGCGCTTACCGTGGCCGAGTTGGTCAGCAGGAACGGCGCTGAGTAAAGGTAACCATTCACAGCTTAGCGAGCGCTGTCCTGTAACGACGTTTGGGGCAGTAGCTGGAATCAGGAGGAATCCAACAATAGAG
>JANXQE010000785.1 GCA_025356925.1 Limisphaerales bacterium
TGAGGCAGGTCAGAATAAACTAACGGTAACGAATCAAAAATAACATGAAAACAAAACGCAAATGCAAAAACCCCAAGTCCGCAAAAAGCAATTCTCTTCAAATCGGAGAAATGGATAAAAACACCCAGAATGCTTACGAGCTGGCAGAATCGCGGGTCAAAGCTGGAACACCTCCGAAGGGGCAATCAGCAGCCAAGAGAAAGACCTCCGATTTGTTATTAGCGCGATTAGCAGAACTGAGAAGTAGAATGGGTTAACTGGATCGAAAGGCGACGAAATAAAGCCGTCTCCACCTCTGGGGAGGCCAACACCTCCCCAGAACCCCAAAAAAAGACCTTTATTTCCGAGCCTGAGCATGCCTTTTCAAAACTCATCAAAACCTGTCTCGAAGAGCACAAACCTTTTCGGAATGGACAATATCAACAAAACCAATTAAGAAAAAGCTACGCTAGTTCGTACCCGTTTTTTCGAAGCACGCGCATTATCCAGAGTATGCCAATGACGCCCCACACCGAGCGGCACTTCACTGCGGGTGATGTCGTACGGGATGTCGTCATTGGCATGTCTGATGGATTAACTGTTCCGTTCGCCCTCGCGGCTGGCCTTACCGGAGCGATCTCCCAGTCTCACCTGATCGTCACCGCCGGATTTGCCGAAATTGCCGCCGGTTCCATTGCGATGGGTTTGGGCGGATACCTCGCCGCCCGTGGCGATGCCCAGCACTATGCAAGCGAGCAGCTTCGTGAGGAACGCGAGATCGTTTCCATGCCCGAGGCCGAGGCCCAGGAAATACGGGACATTTTCCAAAGTTACGGCCTAACCCCGGAGGAGTGCGGAGCCGTGGTGGAATCGTTCCGGCGGCGTCCTAAAGATTGGGTCGCCTTCATGATGCGTTTTGAACTTGGGCTGGAGCGGCCCGACCCAAGCCGCGCGTGGAAGAGCGCCCTTACTATTGCCCTGGCTTATATCGTTGGAGGAGTCATTCCGCTCAGCGCTTATTTGTTCCTTTCCAACGCCCATGCCGCCCTGCGCCTCTCTGCTTTCGTTACCCTGCTGGCCCTCGCCCTTTTCGGCGGAATCAAAGGCCGCTTCACTGGCGCGTCGGTCATCCGAAGCGCGCTTCAAACCAGCACCATCGGCGGCCTTGCCGCTGCGGCCGCCTTCGCCATCGCTCGCTGGATTTCATGAAGCCAGGATCTTGAAGCTATTCAAACTGGCTTTTCTCCGCCGGTCTTGTCGAAACCGACCCGTCCGCATCGGGCGGCTCGGCCCGGAGGATCTTTACTTCTTCCGGTTGAACCTCCAAGCCCGCGTTTCCGAACGAATTGTAAACGAAGGTCAGCACACTGGCCACGTCCTCATCGCCCAGCGTGGAGCACTTTGAGCCTCTCCAGATCGACTCGTTGGGAGTCAGGCCGAGCCGCTTTGTTCTCCACTCGACAAATTTGTCCTGTCTGTTTGTTGCGCAGCACTAAATCTTTATCTGTCCGTCCATAAGGCCGATTCTCCCCCGGCGTAAGGCCAGCCCGAGATGTTTCGGGGTCGGGACAAAGCCATTTCGAAGCAAAAAGCTGCAACATGCTGTGGAACCCAGTCTCAATTGCAATGCCGATAGGTGTGCATCTGGGATTACTATGTCCATACTGCGCAGGTTTGCCAGCTTTTAGCCATGCTTCCACCTCATACAACCGACCATCGCGGATGAAATGGCGGAAACTTATCGGGGGTTTGGGGTCGGGCGCATGGCTTATTATGGTGGATCTGTTCATCACAGGTGGTTTCGATTTACGGGAGCACTTCCGTTCTGACTTTTGTCCTGACTTTGGTTGTTTTTCGCCTTGCCAGACTGCCACGTGTGAGGCAGCGTTTACATTCGTTAAAACTTAGGAAAGACTATGAAAACCAATGGTTCTCGTCGGTCTTTCGAGTCTCGAAGCGCGCTTAGCTCAGTGGTAGAGCACTTCCTTCACACGGAAGGGGTCGCAGGTTCGAAACCTGCAGCGCGCACCATTTTTCCCTCGCTCGACAAGCGGGCGTTCCTCTTTTAATTTGTGAGGTATGGCAGAAACAGCGGCTCCCGAGTTGTTGCCCGGGACCATCGAGGAGATCGAAGAAAAAACCGGAGGCAGCCTGGAGCCCGGTTACCTGGTCATTTGTTGGAACGATCCGGTAAACTTCATGGAGTACGTCACGCACGTCTTCCAAAAAGTTTTTCGTTGGTCGCGGAAGAAGGCGGAGTTCCACATGTTGCAGGTGCATGAGCAGGGCAAGAGCATCCTCGCGCAGGAAAGCCTGGAGAAGGCGGAACATTACGTGCATTTACTGCAGCAATACACCCTCCACGCCACGATGGAGCGCGACTGAGTGAAGTTCCTCAAGCCTGCGGGCGATAATCTTATCTTCCAGCTAGGCCGAAAGGAAAAGAGCCTGCTGTTGGAGGTGCTGACGCTTTACCCGCTCGTCCCGGCCTCCCACGGTCGGATCAGCAATTCAATCGATACTCCCACCCTGGAATCCGACCAGCACCTGCTCGAGGAGGCCTTGGCGGAGCATCGGCAAGAGAACAAACGGCAACTGGAAGCCATGCTCCTCGAGCCCGATCATTTCCAAAGCACGGGAAGCGGCTTCCAACTCATCCTGACGCCCGCCCAGGTGGAATGGCTCCTGCAGGTGCTGAACG
>JANXQE010000806.1 GCA_025356925.1 Limisphaerales bacterium
CCAACTTATCACGGGTAAACTGCCTGGTACCAGACCCCAGGTGAACGACATCGGTTTAATGCCCACCCTGAGCTGAATGGGCTTGCTGGTGGCTGTGCCGCAGGGGTTGCTGATCGCAAGTTGATACTGACCCAAATCACCAGAGGTTACTCCGCTTATTTGCAGTATGTTGTTCGTCGAACCGGAGATGCCGCCGCCATCCACGAGGTTAGTACCGTTTTTCTGCCATTGATAACTCATGGGTGGTGCTCCCCCAGCCACGACCGTTATCTGCGTATCCTGTCCGAGCGTGGCAAACTGAACCGTGGGCTGCTTGAGGACGGCTGGAGCATCCTGATAAACAATTTCGTAGGTATAATTGGTGTTGTAATTGCTTTTTTCGTCCATGCCACCAAACAGGACCAACGCATTCCGGTCGCTATCGAACGCGATCGTGTGGTCCCTGTTTGCAGAAACCCCAAGGGTTGGAGTCGGAGGGTCAGCCTGCCATTGCGCGCCGTTCCATCGCCAGACATAGCGCAGGGCATCGGGCATGGGATAGATAAACTGCGTTTCCTGGCCGTCCACATCCCCGATTTGCTGTCCGAATACGACGCATTCTTGCCGGAAAGTATCGTAGGTCACCGCGTTGCCGCTTATATTTAGCCAGGGTCGCTGCCCGGACTGCAAACGTTCATGCCAAACCGTGCCGTCCCACTCCCAAAGCGGGCGACCTGGAAATACTGCCAGGGTACCGCCCGACGCTCCTAACAGGACGGCTACGCCGCGGCCGGTGTCGAAAGCCATGATGCAACTCGAGTCGTAAGCAGGCCCGACTCCACCGGAGTTCCTGACACTCCAGTCTGTCCCATCGTAAGCCCACAACGGGTTTGTTAGGCTGCCGAAAACCAGGGTCTCCCTTCGAGCGCTGTCGTAGCAGGCGGTGAAGTCGTAAAGCGAATCATCAAAGGGAGGGAAATGCGCGGTCGGGATTGCTTGCCAATTTGTGCCGTCCCATTCCCAGGTGTCCGGAGTGAATTTGGGCCCATAGGTTGGATCGTGATGCAGGCCTCCGAAAAGGACCGTCCGATGCCGGAAGGTGTCGTAGACCATGTGTGCCTGGTAGCGTGGGATTGGTGAGTTTAGCGGCAGGCGCTGGGTCCAGTTTGTCCCATCAAATTCCCACGTATCACCGAGGTACCCAGTGTATCCAGAAGCGGTGTATGGCCCGGTGTGTCCCCCAAAAAGAACTGTCACGTGACGGTCCGGATCATAACACATAGCCGCATTGCCGCGCGATGGCGGGCCATCGGTCGCCATCCTCACCCAGGGCGGGTTTGGAACGACTCTAAGGGCGAATGGCGAAGTGCTTCCCTGGCTGCAATCATCGTTAATGAGCACGGTATAAGTGGCGTCGTCCTGGTATTTGGTTTGCGCAATGTTGATGGAAAAAATCGTTTCACCCGGGTCGCCCGGCTGGGTCGTGAGGGCAACTCTGGAATCGGCCACCACTTTATTGCCATTGTGGAACCATTGAGCCGTGAGCGTGCCTTTACCACGCGCGTGCACGGACATCGAGTAGGGTTGGCAAATCGCAGCCGAATTGGTGGCGGGCGGTTGTTTCACCACCCAGACCCCCACAGCCACGGGCACGGGCGGACTAATGATAACGTCATTCTTAAAAAACCAACCAAGAGAGTAGTACCCTGTTTGGTTGGTCTGCGCGGAAACAATATTCAACTCAGCATTCGTTTCTCCGTAGAGGGCCTTGGAATCTTCAAAACCCGTTGGGCCAAAACCCCATTGGTAATTCAAGGTGGGATCAGGGGGAGCAAACAGCTTCAATGTGGTGCTCTCACCCGGACACAACGCGATAAATGCCGGGACAACAAAGGAAAAATTGACCGGGTCGGAGACAGTGCCATTGACGCTGATCGAGACGAGATAGTTTTGCGCGACAAGGCCCACGGGCAGGGTGAAGTCCATAGCGCCCGCGCCGTAGGCACCGCCGCTGCTCCAATTAATCGTGCGACCGTAATCGATATGCCCGTTGATCATGTCCTGAAATTGAATGATGGGATAGTCGGTGCTCATTTGCGCGTCGTCACCGTATGCTGCGCCTTCTGAGATGCCGTTCAAGTTGTAGCCGGTAAGATGAAAGGAACTATCGGCGTTGGGAGTGATGCTGGTGATGCTTGGTTTACCAGCGGACAAGGGGGTGCCATCCGGCACGTAGACGTAGAGTTTGGCGCCGGTCGCAGGAAAGTTTTGCTCAGTGGAATCGCTGAAAAGCACGCTCCCATCTGGCAGCACGAGCATGGCGGTGGTATAGGATTGTACGTTATCGGTAAGACCGGTCGGCCCGCCCACCTGCGTAAAGGCTCCTGTTGTACCGACGGAATAGTCGTATTCAAAGAAGCTGGTTGGAGCGGAAAACTGAGTTTTGCCGCTTGAGTTGGTGTAGGGTGCAGCAGCCACGGCGCAAAGGATCTTGCCGTTGGGCATCATGGCCGCAGGGGCATCGGCCGCCGTCAGCCCGTTCGGAATCTCAGGACCTTGCACCCACGTTCCTAAATTGGTATCTCCCGATGGCGAGTACAAGGCGGTATGCCCGCTGCCGCCTAGAAAAAATGCTTTGCCATTCGGCAGCATGAAGCCCGGGCCCATCTCGTCTCCAATGGCACTATACAGGACCACACCCACGGGCGCGTCTGCAATCCACTTTGCCAAAGCCGGGATGTAACGCTCCGAGCTCGTGCTGTACGGATCGACCGTAAGGATGCTCTGGTCCGGCAGTTTCACCCAACTCGCTTCGTCCTGGTTGCCCCCCACGTTCGGGTTGCCGTTCGTCCATGTATTTGATCGCGGATCGTAGATCAAAGTGCCCGCGCTAATGCCGGGTCTCACCGGCGCAATCAATACCCTCCCGTCCGGAAGGAGCTCCGATCCAGAGTCAACAAAGCCTTGAAAGTTCGTAGTGCCCGGGGAGAACTGAGTGGGATCCAGCACCGAAGCGGGCGGGTTAATTTGCGTCCAGAGGTCGGCCACCGGATCGTAGATCTCGGCTTTCGCGCCGCCGCCACCGTATTCTCCGCCGGCCACGAAGAGCCGGCCGTCGTGCAGTAGTTGGGACGAATAATAAAGCCGCGAGTCATGCATCGGCGCAACATCGGACCATTTTCCCTGGACATAATAGAGGTGATTGGTAATAGGGACGGTTTTGTGTTAAATATGCGGCCATGATTTCAC
>JANXQE010000812.1 GCA_025356925.1 Limisphaerales bacterium
GAACTCATGTTGATACGCTCGTCATGGTTTGCGGCCGGTGCTTGCTGCGAATGGTGTAAGCCAAACCACAGGCGAAGTCAATCGACAGCCCAGAAAGCGCGTGAAGCGGAGAAACCTCGAATGGACCATGGCGGGCGGGAGTACATGGAACGAGAGGGGGAACCTTGACATGTGAACCAGAAGGTCCCGCTTCCGAAAGGCAGGTTACGGCACCTGGCCGTCTTCGAGGGAAACCAACCCGTTGGCAATGGCGAACTTGGTTAGCCCGGCCACAGAGTGGATATCCAACCGTCGCATGATGCGTTCGCGATGGGTTTCAATTGTCCGAACTCCGATACCAAGTTGGCTGGCGATCTCTTTATTGCTCCGGCCTTGGGCGATCAGCACCAGCACCTCACGCTCCCGGCCGGTAAGTTGGGCGAAAGGTTCCTTTTTGCCGCCGTTATTTACGAGTTGATTGAGGGCGGCTTGGGCAATTTCCGGACTGAAGAACGTCTCGCCCCTGTGCACCGACTGAATCGCGTGCAACAGCTCCTCCGGGGAAGCACCTTTGGAAACATATCCGTGCGCGCCGGCCTGAATGATCCGAAAAAGGTATTCCTTATTGCTGTGCATGGAGAGGATCAGCACCTTGATTTGGGGCGCGTCCTTCCGCAACGCGGCCGTCACAGCCAAGCCATCGCGCCGGGGCATTGAAATGTCCAACAACACGACATCCGGCAGCAATGACAGCGCTTTTTGCAGCGCTTCTTCGCCGTCCGCAGCTTCGCCTACGAGTTTCAGACATTCCTGACGAATCAGGCAGGACTGCAAACCTTTGCGCACCACCGGATGGTCATCTGCAACCAAAATCCGTATTTTTTGCTTCGTCGCGCTCACTAAAGCTCCAAAAAATCTAACGTGCCGATCCCGCGTGCCGTTTTACCCTATCCTGGATCAGTTGAGCAGAAGTGAGTTCTCAAGTAAAGCAATAGGTTGCTTGACGGTGTGCGGCCATTTTCATCCACGTCAGGGTCGCAGCGTGGAAACAGCCGAAAGGTTTTCCGGATCAGGAGGCATTTGAGCATTGCTGCAGACGTTCAAAAAGGTGTCAGTAAATGATAGTGTCATAGCTGCAAGCTCGCTTGAACAGGAGGCACACCTTCCGAACCACAGCGAATAGCCATTGATAAGCAGATAACAATTAATAAATCAACACTTAAACATTACATTATAATTGACCGACACCGTTTTGGTGTTGTCGAAGGACGGCGGCCAATGGAATATCGTCGCCTTTCAAAACACCAAGGTTGCTCACGACAAAGATTGGGCAGCTATGCCTGGCAGCCAAATGACTCAGACCGCCTCTTGCTAGGTGGCTATTTCATGGTTCCGGTGCCACCCCGCTCGTCAAATAGGACGGGCGGGGTTTACCGGCCTTCCCATCGCAGTCCGTGCGTCCACGGCGCAGCGCACCCTGGCTACTTCGTCGCTTTCGAAGTGTTCGTCACCGTGATTTCCTCGAGTTTCACTCTCGTCTTGCCGCCCAGCTCGATCCCTTGCTCCCGCGCGACCGTCTCAAAAATGTGCAGCCTTGGGTCACCACCCTTCAGCGTGATTCGCCTGGCCGTCCTGTCGTAGATGAACTCCTCCCAGGCCTGGCCGTCTCGCAGGATCTTCTCTGGCTCCTCGTCCAGCTTTGCCGACCAATTGCCGTCTGTCTCGCGCGTCCAACCATCGATCACTTCCGCCCCGCTGATCCTCACCGTTTCACCCTTTCTGGCTCGTATCGTCACGCCATCGCTCCTGGGCCGCAACACCTCCCGATACACGCCCCCACGCAGCACGATCGTCTCTCCCGGTCGGGCGATTGCGCACGCCTTTGCCAAGGTCGCCAGCGGCACCCCAGGTTAACCCCACCCCGGCCCATCCGGGGCCGCAGGGTGACGTGGATCGACGTAGTACACATTGGGATACTCAAGCGCGCCAATCGTCACTCCGCCCTTGCCCGCGCCTATCGCCGAACTGCCCTTCTACAGACGGAAGTTCCGGTTGGTACCATCGACAAACAACGGGTTCTTGCCGTTGATGTTCCTCTCGCCAGCCGCCGGCGAGGTCATAAACGTCAGGTTGTACTCGCTCAGCGGCTGTGCCGAGGAGAAATCTCTGTCCCCATCGATGACGGCGCGCTCTCCACCATGCACATCTGGTGGAAGTCGAAGCAGGTGTTGTTTTCAAACACCAGGTCCTGCGCGATCTCGCCATTGACCGTGAACGTCTGGAGGCAATCGACCTGGGCGACCCGACTCTCCGACGAACTGCTGCCGTGATAGTAGTTGTAACGCTCCACGCAGCCCTTGCCGAAGAACCTGGAGTAATCGCAGTCGTCGTATTTATTGCCTGGAGTGAACATGAACAGCCGATTCACCTCGTTGTTCTCCACCAGCCAGTCGTCGTCGCCCAAAATGAAACCGTATTGGCTGTGATAAACCTTATTGTACGCAATCCGGTTGTGCGCCACCGCCGAGTAGTCGCGGGTGTTGCCATCGGGACTCAGCCTGCCGACCGATCCGGCGACACCCACCATCATATCGTGGATATAGTTGTCCAGCACCTCGCAGTGGCTACCGCCCAACTGCACCGCCACCGCCGGCTTCTCGGCCGTGATCTGGCCTTCAGCCCCACCGACCTGATTTTGCGGGTCTGGCACGTGGACCCGCTGCGCTGTCCAGTTTGCCAAAACCGGATGCGCGTCATCGCCGTCATCGAGGACCGACGCGTCGCCGAGAAAATCCTCCGCCACCTGAGCCTTTGGCCTCACCCGCCCGGTAGAATGCGGCCTTCAGTTCGTTGGCCCACCACCGGATTCGGCTTGGAGTTCGTTCTGGGCTTGCCTTACCCTTCCTTTCATAGAGATACCCGCGTTCGAACCGAAATCGTTATGAATAAGCTCGCCCTCCTGCTCTCGTTCTCCGGTGCCGCCGCGACTGCCTGGACCGCTGAAATTCAGGACTATCCTATCCGCCCCGTGCCGTTCACGGCAGTGCGCGTCGAAGACAGCTTTTGGTCGCCCCGCATGGACACCAACCGCGTTACCACGGTTTGGTATGACTTCAAAAAATGCGAAGAGACCGGTCGAATCGATAACTTCGCCAAAGCCGGCAAGCTGATGCCCGGCGAATTTCGCGGCACACCCTTTGACGACTCGGACGTGTATAAGGTGATCGAGGGTGCCGCCTATACGCTCGCGCTTCATCCCGATGCCAAGCTGGATCAGTACCTGGACGAGTTGATTGTCAAAATCGCCGCCGCGCAGGAAACCGACGGTTACCTCTACACCGCCCGGACCATTGATCCAAAATGCCGCCTCGATTTCTTCGGCCCAACCCGCTGGTCGAAGCTCGAGGGCAGCCATGAACTTTACAACCTGGGACACCTCTACGAAGCGGCCGTGGCCCATTTCCAGGCCACCGGCAAGCGCGCGCTCCTTAATGTTGCGCTCAAGAGCGCGAATTTAATCTGCAAAACTTTCGGACCTGGCCGAGAGCAACTCAAAGAGCCCCCCGGCCATGAAGAAATCGAGATCGGCCTGGTCAAGTTGTTCCGCGCCACCGGTGACCGGAACTACCTCGAGCAAGCGAAATTCTTTTGCGACATCCGTGGCCGGGCCGAAACCCATAAACTCAGAGGGCCGTACCAACAGGACCACCAGCCCATCCTCGAACAAGCCGAGGCGGTGGGCCACTCCGTGCGCGCCGGCTATTTTTACTCGGGGGTGGCGGACCTGGCGGCCCTTACGGGCGATACAGGTTATGTGTCAGCCATCGACCGGCTCTGGGAAAATGTCGTGAGCAAAAAAATTCACCTCACCGGTGGCATCGGAGCGTCTCCTGATGGCGAAGCGTTCGGAGCGAATTATGACCTGCCAAACTCGACGGCCTATCTTGAAACTTGCGCCGCCATCGCCAATGCGCTCTGGAATGAGCGGATGTTCCTGCTTCATGGCGACTCCCAGTACCTCGACGTCCTCGAGCGAGTCATCTACAACGGGTTCCTCTCCGGTGTCGCGCTCACCGGTGACCGGTTCTTTTATCCGAACCCGCTGGAAAGCGACGGCAAAGCTAAGTTCAATATGGGTTCGTGCGACCGCGCGCCGTGGTTTGGCTGCTCGTGTTGCCCCGTCAACGATGTGCGATTTATTCCCGAGATCGCCAGTTTCGTTTACGCTACCCGCGGAAAGGACCTTTTTGTAAACCTCTTCATCGGTAGTTCGGCAAAGTTCGATGTCGCCGGCGCGCCCGTCGAGCTTAAGCTTGCCACGCGGTACCCCGAGGACGGCAAAGTGAGCATTGCTGTCACGGTTCCCAAGCCTTCGGACTTCACCCTTAACCTGCGGATCCCCGGCTGGGCGCGCAACCAACCTTTCCCGAGCGATCTTTATCACTATGACGATGGTCTTAGCTTCAAGGTAAAACTGGCGGTCAATGCTCACACCGTGCCGTTAAACCTGGAAAAGGGCTTCGCCCAAATCACCCGAGTCTGGAACTCTGGAGACGTCGTCACCCTGATCCTCCCTACCGCGGTGCGACGCATAGTTGCTCATCCCGCCGTCGTGGCTGACCGCGACCGGTTTGCCCTCGAACGCGGGCCATTGGTGTTTTGCGCGGAGGGCGCTGACAATGGCGGCAAAGTCCTCGATAAAGTCCTGGCTGGCAAACTGCATTTCCAGACCGACTGGCGGCCTGACCTTCTCGGTGGAGTCACTGTCATTCGGGTTTCCACGCCTGAAATCAAGGACGCGCTCACCCTGATTCCCTATTATGCCTGGTGCCATCGCGGGCCAAATGAAATGCGCGTTTGGTTTCCCACCACCCAGACCGGCAAAGCCGCCTCCCTTTCAGCACCAGCGCACATCCTCGCGCAGAATCTCCTCTGACGATTGTCGGCCATGAGGCGCGAGGGACGCCGGCCCGCGACGTTTACGCCGCTTCCCGCACCGCACCTGACCTAAACGATTTTCACGTTCCCTGCTTCAACCTCGCGATGCGTTCTTCCAGTGGCGGATGTGAGGCGAACAGCCGGGCGATACCTCCAGTCGGACCGGAGATCTTCAAGGATTGAAAGGCAGGGTGTTGCCGGGCTTCTGCTTGCGCCACTTCCGGTTCGTTCAACCTCTGCAACGCGCGCAAGGCATTGATCATGTTTTGACGGCCAGCCAGCCGCGCGCCACCGGCGTCCGCGCGGAACTCCCGCCAGCGGGAGAACCACAAAACCACCAATGATCCCAGAATCGAAAGGATAATCTGGAATAACATCGCCAGGAGGTACTGCATGCCTCCCCCACCCCCGCCGCGATCCTCTCGCGACCGTAAGGCCTGGCTGACGACAAAAGCGAGGATTCGGGACAAAAACAACACAAACGAGTTGATGACCCCTTGAACGAGCGTCATCGTGACCATATCACCATTTGCGATATGAGTCACTTCGTGGCCCAGGACCCCCTCGACCTCATGCGAGCCGAGCCTTTGGAGCAAACCTGTCGAGACAGCGACCAGGGCTCGGGACCGGCTCGGCCCCGTCGCAAAAGCATTGATCTCATCGGATTCGTAAACCCCGACTTCCGGCAGCTTCGGCAGGTTTGCCGCGCGCGCCAACCCGTGCACTGTCTGGACCAATTGGCTTAGGGTAGGGTCGCCCGTTTCGGGCGGGATCACCCGCACGCCCATCATCCATTTGGCCATGAGCCGTGACAGCGCCAGCGAGATGAACGCGCCCGCAAAACCCCAAACCAGGCAGATCATCGCCAGGCCGGCCAACCCTCCCTGGGGGAAGTACTGGTTAACCCGCAAGAGACCGAGCACCAGCGTGATGGTGAGCATCACCAGGACGTTCACCCCCACCAGCAGAAATACTCGCTTTCCTATTTGTGCCAGCTTCATATCAAGTTGCCTTCTCCTGAACTTTGACCGCGGATCCCATTTTCTGTTCACGGGAACCAAATCAAACTCGGGTTGTTGGTTCGGCCCTGGTTGGAACTGAAGTCCCAATACTCGCGCTGGTGGAACCGGGCGGAATGACCATCGAGAAAAGTGAAATTTGCTCCGCGGTTGTGCAGGTTGGTGTGCGCATTGTTCTGTTGGGCGACAGCCGCCAGCTTGCCGTTATCAAACAGCCAGACGGTGAGTGCCGGGTGGGCAATAGCGGTAAGCTTTATCTGGTTGCCTGAGCCAATCCCGTTGACGTGCTCGTTCAGGCAATAATGAAACAGGTTGGTCCCGTTGCTCCGGCGGGAATTCGCCGGGCAAATCCAAAGACTGCGCCCGGGCGCCACCGCCGCATTGGTTCGCCAACTCATCTCGCGGTAGCAGGGCAGCCCCAGCACCCGCGGCAGGTCGTTGTACCACCCTTCTTCAACGCTCGTGCCATTCGGCGTTCCGTCCTTGGGCAACAAGTCGGCGTTGTCGCCGGCGAACAATAGTGTCGCCAGGCCCCATTGCTTTAAGTTGTTCAGACAGGCGGCCGCCTGAGCCGCCTGCCTGGCGCGATGCATGGCCGGCAACAACAGGCTGGCCAGGATGGCGATCACCGCAATCACCACCAATAGTTCGATCAACGTAAAACCTCGCTCGTTCTTCATTTGAATGTTTTACCTCCGGATTGAAGCCAGGCTTTTTATATGACAGTCTAGAATGAGTTGCACTACATTTCTGCGTCGTTGCCACCCCTCCCCCTTTGCGTCTATTGTTCATCAGCATGGTTCGTTTGGTCTTATTCGACATAGACGGCACCCTCGTTCACACGGGCGGTGCTGGAGTGAAAGCGTTTGCGAAAGTGTTTGCCACCGAATTTGGCGCCACGGATGGATTCGAAAGATTGAAGTTCGCGGGGCGCACCGACGTCAGCCTGGTGCGCGAGTTCTTTTCCCTTCACGGGATCCCGGCCACCGCCGAAAACTTCCAGCGCTTTTTCGAGCGGTACGTGTTCTGGCTGGACCACATCCTCCACGCGAGCCATACCGAGATGTGTCCCGGGGTTTGGGAGTTCATCCACCAACTGAGGGCCCTACCGGAGCCGCCTCTACTGGCTTTGCTCACCGGCAACATCCGGCTGGGAGCGGAAATCAAACTGCGCCATTTTGACCTGTGGAGCACGTTCGAGACCGGGGCATTTGCCGATGACCATGAAGAGCGGGACCAGATCGCCGCGATCGCGCGTCAACGCGCCACCCTGATTCTGCAGGATCCATTGAAGGACGACCAGGTGCTGGTGATTGGGGATACGCCACTGGATATCCGGTGCGGACGCGCGATCCGGGCGAAGGTCCTCGCGGTGGCCACGGGCGGCGCCGGGCTCGATGAACTCGCAGCGCACCAGCCGGATTGGGCCGTGCCCGATTTACGGAGCGTTACCGCTGCCGAAGTGGTTGAGGTTTGAGCAGCACGGACGGTGCCGAGAGGAAGCTTCCGGCTCGTGGTCGATGCTCGCGCGTTTTCCGCGTTCCCGGCTTCCGGTCTCAGGATCTGCCGTCAATGTTTATGCTTCCCGCCGGAGCAATGGCAGCCGCACCCGCCTCCGCCCTTGGCGCGGCAAGTCACTGCCGGCTCCGCGTTGCCTCCGGCCGAAGACGCGAACACCGACAGCCGCTTCGATAGCTTCGCCGACCCACAGTGCGGGCACTTGGTCCCCTTCCACCGGCTTGAGCGAACGAGCACTTCACTATCTTTCTGGCATTTCCCGCAATGAAATTCGTAAATCGGCATGAGCTCAGGGTAGCAATTCAGCCCCCCGGCTCAAGCCCAAGTACTGAAGCCAAACGACCAGGCTCGTAGCTTTGACACCCCCACCGTGCCGCAAAAACGTGGAACCCGCGAGGGTTCGCAGATGGCCGCCGCGGGTCGCAATGCAATGGAGACCTCAGGCCGTCGCGGCAAACTTCTTAAGCAAACGCCAGCCCGGCTTTTCGTCCCACCCCCAGGATATATTCCCTGGCGCCCGTGTAATCCTCGGCTGTGGACAGGTGTTCCAGCATGAGCGGCGGATTCTGCGGCAATTGCGACAGGCGCTGCAGGTAGGTCGTGTAGTCCAGCGCGCCTTTGCCGGGGGCGACCTCGCGGAAGTGCACGTTCATCTCGACATCCCAGGTCAAGTCCTTGGCGTGGCAGCTCACGATCCATTTTCCGAGCTTATCGAAACACTCATTCACCAGCTGGGTGTTCTCGTAAAATTTCTCAGGCGAATTGACCAGGTTGCATGGGTCCAGATGCACTGAGAAAGTTTTGCGGTCCACCGCTTTGATCAGCTTCACATAATGATCCGGACTGTCGGGCCAGGACCAGCCCATCACTTCGTAGCAGAAGGTGGTGCGGGTTGGCTTGACGGCATCGATGATCTTCCGCGCATTTTCAACGCTCGCATCAAAATGCCGCCGCGACAGATTCTCCGGGTGGGGTCCGAACCACGATTCGGAACTGAATGAACCCGCGATGTCCACGCAGCATCTCGCGCCGATCGCTTCAGCCAGCGCCAGTCCGTCGGTAACCACCTGCAAATTCAGCCGCCGCTTTTCCGAGTCGGCTTCCAGCAAATTCACCCAGCGGCCCACTTCGGCGATGGTGACGTCTTGTTTGGCGAATGCCTCTTCATAGGCGCGGATCTTGGCCGCATCGTTGAGCGACACATTCGGACAATACGCGGCGCTGTACCCCAGCTTCCGGTGTGCGCGGGCCAGTTCCTCCGGATCCTGTGTGTCCGCAAATGCCGGCCCTCCCAGGCGAATAGGCAAAAGTTTCTTTTGCCCTGCTTGCCCACCTCCAATCAATGCGCCGGAACCGAGAAGCCCGGCGGCAGCGACGGTTCTGAGGGAGGTGTGGAGAAAGGCCCGACGGCTGGATATGCGACGTTCCATGAGCAGGTTTTGTCACGAATCGGTCCGGTTTTCAAGCTAAGCTTGAAAATGCCCACACAGCGCTTGAACCTGATTTTGTCACGAACTTAGCTGCTTGACGTTTCTATTGGTGGCCCAAGTAACAACGGGGAGCGGGACTTCGCTCAAACATCTTCATGGTTGGTCAGGAACCGCAGCATCGCCTGCTTGCGTCCAGCTCCAATGGAATCAACCAGACGGCTACGCTCCCGGGGTGACATTGAAGTAAACGACCGTGCCTGCCCGGCATTCCGCTCGATAAGTTCAAGTTGGGCCATCCCGACCCTGGCCAGACTCACGGGCAAGGATGACCCAGGGTTAACACCCACTGGCAGGTTCTGATGCTTCCCAATTTCCCAGAGAACTTTTCGGAAGACGGCGCGCGGCCCGTGCAATTTCTTGGCCCTAACCAGGGCCGGTTGATAGGTTGGGCGCGCTCGTTTTCCGACACTATGACGGTTACGGACAATACCATCGTGGGCGGTCGTTCCCAGGAACGGCTGACCCGGATAGCAGGTCGTGACGTCAGCGAACCTGACGGCCACACCGTCGGAAAAACGTTCTCCCGGAAAGCACTCTTGGAATGTCAGTGGCTGCATTCACCAGCCAGAAGCGCCGCCTCCGCTTCAAACCACCTCCCGGCTCC
>JANXQE010000834.1 GCA_025356925.1 Limisphaerales bacterium
GGCCGACTCGGCTGTCTATGCAAACTTGCCATTCGCATAACAAACGAATAACGGCAAAGGTTGTCAAGGCATTCCAAGACCCCCATAAAACAGGGACTTTTCGGAAATTCTGCGGGCTAAAGCGTATCGAGGGTTCGAATCCCTTCGCTCGCTCCATTCTGCCAGCCTCAAAATCAACCACTTACAACGCCTTCACAGGCGGTTTGGGGTTTTTCCTGAAAGATTCCTGAAAGATTTCCCTTTGCTTCGTCGCTGTTCTTGAACTGAACCACAGCCATGAAGCGGAGTCGATTTCCGCAGCGCGTTAAGCGAGGCTCGTGCATCGTCACGATCTACAGGACGCCGAACAAAGGCTACCCCACGTTCACCGTTGCCCACTATGACGCCAAGGGGAACTTCTGTCGCCGGACGTTCCCGGACTTTAAGCGGGCACGAGAACTCGCAGAGGGGACGGCGGAGGATCTGGCCGGAGGCACTTCAGACACGCACGTGTTGACCGATCAGGAGTTGTTGATCTACCGGCGTGCGACCGAGGCCCTGAAGGACGTCGGCGTCCCACTTAACTTGGCGGCGATCCAGTTCGTTCGGTCGATGGTGAACGCGAACATCAGAATCGGCGACCCCACAACCGACCCATGCTGCGACAGTTACGAACAGAATAGTTCCAAAGTTCTTCATAAAGGGTTCAGATTACTCACGCTAGACGGACACGGTGCGCCACAGGCAGTCGCCTCCAGGGACACTACGGGCGGGAGCGGGGAAGACTCAGATCAGGTAGGAGCAGTTCCGTTGGAAGATCGGAATTGATGAAACCCGGGGGAAGAGAGGGGCAGTCGAGCATGTTTCGTCTGACGAAGCGGCCGGCAACGCGACGAATAAAGCGGCCGACGCTGCCAAAGCCTGCAACTCATTTTGCGAGTTGGAGCGGGGAGCGACCGGCGGGGTTGAGCCGGGATTGCAAGCGGGCTTTACGCAGCAGGCGGGTGTCGCGCAATGCCTGGAATCACAGCCTGTGCAACGTCGGGAGACAGTCAGATCGAGATCGATTGGTCTGCAATCTTTTCCAATATACTTGTCGTTGCGTCGATGGCTGAGCCAGACTACTCGTACAACATGAATCGCCGACAATTCCTCGCAGCAGTCGCAGCGGGGGTGCTCACCAGTCCTGCTCTCGCCACGGTTCAGTCAACACATCTGCCGTTTCGGTCCCTGGGTCGAACTGGGATCCAGGTGCCCATTCTCGGCTTCGGCTCCGGCAGCCGGTTCCTGATGTACCAGGAGGATGACCAGGCGATTGCGGCGCTCAACCGAGCGATTGATCTTGGTATCACCTACATCGACACCGCGCATTCTTACGGCGACGGCAAAAGCGAGGAACGGGTGGGTCGGGTCATGGCGACCCGTCGTAAGGAAGTCGTGCTGGCGACCAAAATCGCGGGACGCACGGCAGAGGAGGGCCGGCGCCAAATCGAAGTCAGTCTCAAACGACTGCAGACCGATCGACTGGATGTCCTGCACATCCACGCGCTAAAAGACCTAAAAGATCTCGAAGCGATAGAAGCGCGCGGTGGCGTTTTGGAGGCGCTCCACGAGGCGCGCGACCAGAAAATCACGCGGGCTATCGGCATTACCTGTCACGCTGATCCTTCGGCCCTGCGAACGGCTTTGGAACGGCACGATTTCGACTGTACCCAAATGGCGCTCAACGCCGGTCTGGCGAGCATGACCGAAGGAATGAAGATCGTGCCTGCGGGTGCGGCCAGTTTCGAGCGCCTCGCGCTTCCCGTCGCCACTCGAAAGCACATGGGAGTGATCGCTATGAAAGTGTTCGGCCAGGAGCAACTGGTCGGGGCCGCCTCGCCCGAGAAGTTGCTCGCCTACGCCCTCTCCTTGCCCGTGAGTCTGGCCAGCGTCGGGATGCCCCAACTTGAACTTATCGAGCGGAATGCCGGGCAGGCACGGTCGTTTACTCCAATGTCACCCCGGGATCGTAGCCGTCTGGTCGATTCCATCGGAGCTGGTCGCAAGCAGGCAATGCTGCAGTTCCTGAGCAACCATGAAGATGTTTGAGCGAAGTCCCGCTACCCCTTGGTTGCTTTGGACATCCAACCGACCTCTCGGATACCGCTCGCGTGCTTGTGGGCCTGGATTTGCGCCCTGCTCATTAACGGAGACGTATGCCCGTGAAAACAAACCAACCCCGGCGCTCATCAAAGAATTCCCAAGGCCGCTTCGCCGGTTCATCGGCAACCTGGCGAACATCCTTGGGCTGTTCGTCGAGTTGGACTTGATCACGCAGGATAAAATCCCAGTTTGATCGCTGCCCCCCAACAAAAGCTCCTCCCGCTCCGCGCCGTCCCGCGAACTCGCCGAACTCCACGCCCGCTTGGCCGAAGCGAAGGAAATGCTTCGCGCCATCCGCACCGTCGAAGTGGATGCGGTGAGGGGCGCAGGCAAACAAGGCCCGCAAGTGTTCACGCCGGATGGCGCCAACTACGCCTACCTACGACGACGTCAACGAGCTTGTGGCCGATGGGGTATCTCCCGATGTTTTGGACACGCTGTACACGAAACTGAAGAGCGTTGGCATCGAGGTGATAACTCATGCCGAGGTAGAGATAGGGCAGGAGCCTTTGAAAGACGTTAAGCGATTTCAGCCCTTCTTGCTGTCCTGAATCAGGCCGTTTGTCGCATAATGGGATAGTCGGTGTAACCTTTGGGTCCAGGTGCATAAAAGGTCGATTGATCTGGCTCGTTGAGAGGCGCGTTTTGGCGGAACCGTTCTGGCAGGTCAGGATTGGCCAGAAACGACACACCGAACGCAACCGCATCGGCCTCTCCAGCCGCCAACACCTGACTGGCCGTCGCCTGGGTAAACTTTTCATTGGCGATATAGGTTCGGCCAAAAGCGGCCTTTAACTGCGGCCCGATGCGCCTCTCGCCGAGCGATTCACGAGCGCAAATGAAGGCAATGCGTCGTCTACCCAACTCCCGAGCTACATATCCGAAAGTGGCCAACGGATTGGAATCACCCATGTCGTGCGCACCGCCTCGAGGGGCCAGATGCATCCCGACCCGATCGTTTCCCCACACGGAAATCACAGCATCGGCGACTTCCAGCATGAGACGGGCGCGGTTTTCGATCGGTCCACCGTAGGCGTCCTCGCGGTGATTGGTCTTGTCTTGAAGAAATTGATCCAGCAAGTAGCCGTTTGCTCCATGAATCTCCACGCCGTCAAAACCAGCCAGTTGCGCATTCTGCGCGCCCTGCCGGTATGCTGCGACGATACCCGGAAGCTCCTCCAACCCCAACGCTCGTGGTGTGACGAAAGGTTTCAAAGGCCGGACTAAACTGACATGCCCCGCGGGCGCGATGGCGCTCGGTGCCACCGGCACTGCGCCATTAAGGAACATGGGGTCGGAGATCCTTCCGACATGCCAGAGTTGCAGCAGGATGCGCCCACCGGCTTGGTGAACCGCTTCGGTGATGAGTTTCCAGCCCGTGACCTGCTCCGATGACCAGACGCCTGGAGTTTCGGCATAACCCACGCCCATGGGCGACACCGAGGTCGCTTCGGAAATAATCAGGCCGGCTGAGGCACGCTGGGCATAATATTCGGCCATCAGTGCGTTAGGAATGCGTTGAGCCCCAGCGCGAGCGCGGGTCAGTGGAGCCATCAGAATGCGATTGGGAAGGTCCCACGTACCAATGCGGACGGGATCAAATAATGAAATCATGTTCGGGTTTGCACGGTCTATTGTTCGATGCTTGTCGAACTTATGTTCGGACCCTGGAAATGTCAAAAAGTTTAGTTCGATCATTGTCGAACGATGGATTTGATGGCAGGCTGGATCGTGACGAAAGCCTATTCTCATCCGGCGATACGCGATGTTCCCTTGCACGCGGTGATGCAAGCCTTGTCCGATCCCTGCCGGGTCGCGATTGTTCTCGAGCTGCTACAAGCCAACGGGCGCGCCCTGGCCTGCAACGAGGTTCGACTAAACATCTCTAAAGCGACGCGGTCGCATCATTTCGAAGTGCTCCGGGGAGCGGGGATCATCCACACGGAGACGGAAGGCACCAAGTGCATGACCTCTTTGCGGCGCAAGGAGCTGAACACCCGCTTTCCAGGATTGCTCAAGTTGATTGCCCATTCCCAAGCGCAGCCTCCGAGTTGTTAAGCTATGGAAGCCGCGCGGCCTTTAGCCGGTTGAGATTCGCAAGTTATGATTTGACAACCCGATCACCTGCAAATAGTCATGGCGGCATGAAAAACAAATCGCTCGCTTCTGCGTTGATCGTCGCAGTTTCCCTCGCCGCGCTGCCCGGTGTACCAGCGGCAAACATGCCGCTGCCGCGAAGTACACCTGAGGCCCAGGGCCTATCGTCCCAAGCCGTTTGCGAGTTCGTCGCCTCAGTCGATAAGATCAATACGCTACATAGCTTCATCCTGGTGCGGCACGGCAAGGTGATCGGCGAGGGGTGGTGGAAGCCCGAGGCGCCGGACAAACCCCACGTGCTGGCATCGCTTAGCAAGAGCTTCAACTCCACGGCCGTTGGACTGGCGATCGAAACTGGACAACTGAGCCTGGACGATCCCGTGCTGAAATTCTTTCCCGCCGACGCGCCGGCCGGCCCTTCCGAGAACCTCAAAGCCATGACGGTGCGCGACCTGCTCACCATGACCTGCGGCCACGACACCGAGCCGAAGCCGGCAGGTGGAGCGCCGTCGGTGAAACAGTTTTTGGCCCATCCCGTCCCGCACAAGCCCGGCACGCATTTCCAATACAATACCATGGGCAGCTATACCCTCTCGGCCATCGTCACCAGGGTGACCGGCCAGACTACCCTGGAATTTCTGAAGCCGCGATTGTTTGAGCCGCTGGGGATCGAACATCCCGAGTGGGCAAGCAGTCCCGAAGGTAATTCACTCGGCGGCTATGGCCTTAAGCTCTGCACGGAAGACATCGCCAAGTTCGGCCAGCTTTACCTGCAAGACGGAAAGTGGCAGGGAAAACAGTTGATCCCGGAAAAATGGATCGAACTGGCAACGAGCAAACAGGTCCCGAACGAACAGGCATCCCACAGCAACATCGGCATTGATTGGCAACAAGGTTATGGCTTTCAATTCTGGCGTTGCACCCATAATGCGTTTCGTGGTGATGGCGCTGGCGGACAGCTTTGCGTCGTGATTCCGGAGAAAGACGCAGTCATCGCCATCACGGCCGACACCGGCAATTTCCAAGGCGAAATGAATGCCATCTGGGATAAACTTTATCCCGCGTTTCAAGCCGAGGCGCTGCCGGCTGATGCCCCCGGACAGGAAAAGCTGGGACAATTGACCGCAAAACTGGTGGCCCATCCTGCGACCCAGGGAAAGTGATGGGGCGGACGTCCATTTCGTTTGAGGCGAAGCTGAGGACCCATCAGCCACCGTGGTAATTATTCCTCCGACCCGCCAGCAACGGCGCGTGGAGCGCGCCGTTGCGAGGCGGTTGGCAGTCTGAAATCAGCTTTTGGTTTCCGTTAGGTTTTCAGGCTGTTCTTCTCCCGCTCAATTTCCACGGTCGTTTAACAACCAGCGAAGACGTTGAGTCCCTTGCCGGTTTCCAGGAAGGATTTCATGCTGGAAAGCACGCGCGGCCAACCGAAGGAAACCTTGCCTACCATTGGCGAAGCGGCCTTGAAGTTGCCGTGGGTTACCGTGAGGCACACCATGTCTTCAATCAGCTCGATTTCAAAAGTGACGCGCGATTTGTCGGTGGCATCGTCCGGGTCGGCCCAGGACAGCACGAGGCGTTTGAGGGGGATGCTTTCCAAAACTTTGCCGATGATGGCAACGGGGTCTGGCTCATCTTCAAAGACGTGCTGCCATTTCGAACCTTTCTTCCAGTCGGAAACATTTTTGGCGCCGCCCCAATATTGGCAAGTGAATTCGGGTTTGGTGATGGCTGTCCACAATTTTTTAGGCGTCGTGCGGATATAGGTCGAGTAGACTAACTTTGGCTGTTCCATAACGTCATCATTTCTTGTTCTTGGTTTCTTCGAGACCTTTTTTCAGATCGCTCAACGCCTGCAGGCGCTGACGTTCGTATTTGGAAATCCAACGTTCGTAGATCTCGTGCAACGGCACTGGATTCAGGTAATGCAGCTTCTCGCGGCCCTGCCAGACCACCGTGATCAGGTTCGCCGCTTCGAGCAAACCCAGATGCTTGGTTACGGCCTGCCGGGTCATCTCGAGCTGTTCGCACAATTCGCCGAGTGTCTGCCCGTTGCTCTTGTGCAACCGATCGAGCAACTTTCGACGGCTCTCATCGGCCAATGCTTTGAACACTGCGTTCAGGGTGCACAACATGCAACCCCCCGGTTGCATATGCAAGGAAAAAGTTCCAGCCGGCTTAAGATTTTTCCAGTCGAAGGTCTTGTTCGCCTGCGCGCGGCTCATCACCCGACTCGCTCCATGCGAAGCCGAGTTCAGAGACTCCGCGTTGCCTTTGCCGCTGACAACGAAGCCTGGGGAGGCCAATGTGCTGGTGGATGAGGGCGTGATTGGCGGCGGCGATGGGGCACTCAGCAGGGTATCGGCCAACTCGCCTCGCAGGCTGTCCTCCGTAAAGGCGGACGGCTTCGCGATGATCGTCTTCACTTCCGCTTCCAGCCGCGTCTTGTCTCCACCTGCGAGAATAAACTTGCTGATGAAATCAGTCGCCCGCCGGGTCGCTTCACCCAGTGGCACGCGAGGCGGATAAAATCTTCCGTGTTCACGAGAAGATCGGAGTGACGGTGTAGTGCGGCAATGGCGTGTTGGAGGTGTGCATGATCAAAAATTACTCAGATTTGGTCAGATTTACTCAGACGGCAGGGTGCTCACAAGCGGTGTGCGCGCGAGATCGCTGCAATTTAGCACAATCTGGGGCGATATGGTGCAACGAATTACTTGATAGTTGTGGTTGATAGGGCAGCCAAAGCAGAGAGGGCGATCCTGTTTGGGTGCCGCTGGACCACAATTGGCTGACCTCTTCAGATTCGGCCTTTCTAATCATGTTGAAACTCTAGCGTGGCAATGCCGAAGAGTCTTCTTAGTGAGAACACATTTTTATTAATAAAGAATTGAACAGGAGGAAACGAAGAGAACGGAGCTTTTTGATGGCGTTGCAGGCGCTACGAACCGCCTTGGAGTGATGGAGTATCGGCAGGAGAGCAACCCCTTTCCCCCTCCCCATCGGATGGGGAGATGGGGAGATTTTCTTCGACCAATCTACCCAGGGTAGGTCCGCAAGCGGACCAACTCTGGGCTGGTTTATGGAACCCCGTTGGGGTTCTTGGATTGGAGCATCGTGGCGTAGTTCACTGCCACTATTACGGTCGGCACCAGAACCTTCGGCGAACGGTGTTTTTTCTTTGTTGAACGGAAACCTTGCGGGCGTTTAGCGATTACGTGATCCTCTTGTTCAATCTCTATGAAAGTCGTTTCCGCGTTCGGGATGATGGGAACAGTCGTTTGCTTTTCGGGCGGCATTGCGAGTTCCCAGGAATTCAACCAACTGACGCCCGTGCCGATTCAATCGGTGAAAATCGAGGACTCCTTTTGGTCGCCGAAGCGAAAACTTTGGCAAGAGGTTACCATCCCGGATTGCTTTACAAAATTTGAGAACGACCGCGGTGGCGCGCTTAATAATTTCGACCGCGTCCGTGACGGAAAGTCGGATGGCCACGCGGGCCCGCCTTGGTATGACGGCCTGATTTACGAGATGATCCGCGGTTCGGCGGATTTTCTCGCTTCCAAGCCTGATCCAGTATTGGAGAACCGGATTGACGGGTACATCTCGCGAATCGCCGCGGCACAAGACACAGACCCGAATGGTTATCTAAACACCTGGACTCAATTGCAACACCCCGATCAGCGCTGGGGACTAAACGGCGGCAACGATGGTTATCAGCATGAAATGTACAATGCGGGCGCGCTGTGCGAGGCGGCAGTCCATTATTATCAGGCCACCGGCAAGAGCAGTCTGCTCAAGGTGGCCGTTAAATTGGCGAATTACACCTGCGAGCAGGTCGGGCCTTCACCGAAACACGAACTGGTTCCCAATCACGCCATTGTCGAGGAGGCGTTCGCGAATCTATATCTGTTTTTTCGCGAGCATCATGAACTAAAGCGCGACATGCCGGTCGCCATCGACGAAAGCCGCTACCTGGAATTGGCTCAGTACTGGGTCGAGGCGCGCGGCCGTCCGCGCAAGGATCAGCCGTCATACGGAGCCTATAACCAGGATCACAAACCGGTTCTTGAGCAAACGACCATCGAAGGCCATGCGGTCCGTGCCGCCCTGCTTTGCGCCGGCGTCACCGCGCTCGCGGGCATCAATGGCCGCCACGACTATCGCGAAGCGGCCATCCGCCTGTGGGAAAACATGAGTGACAAAAAGATGTATGTCACCGGGGGTATCGGCGCGACCGCGGCCGGCGAGGCTTTTGGAAATGATTATGATCTGCCCAACGATGGTTACCTGGAAACTTGCGGAGCGGCAGGCGCAGGCTTTTTTGATCGGAACCTGAATTTGCTGACGGGCGATGCGCGGTACGTGGACGCACTCGAGCGCGAACTTTACAACGGCGCGCTGACCGGAATTTCCCTGGCGGGGAATTGTTACACCTATGTCAATCCATTACAGGCGCCCAACGGCAACTCACGCTGGTCGTGGAACGGTTGCCCGTGCTGTCCGCCAATGTTTCTGAAGCTCATGGGCGCGCTGCCCGGTTATATTTACGCGCGGGACAACGCGGGGCTTTATGTGAACCTCTTCGTTGGCAGCAGAGCCCAAATTCAAGTCGCCGGCCAGAAGGTGGTGATCAAGCAGGCGACCGGTTATCCCTGGCAAGGTGATGTTACGATGACCGTAGAACCGGCCAAGCCAACCGAATTTGAATTACATATTCGCGTTCCTGGTTGGTGTCAGGGGCCATCTTCTTCCGATGATCTTTATCAACCAGACAATCGTCCGTTGGATGGTGGCGTGCGCCTGAAAGTAAACGGGAAGTTGGTTGAGAAGCCTGAAATCCTTCGCGGCTATGCCACGTTGCATCGCCGATGGAAATCGGGCGATATGGTGCAATTGACTTTGGATATGCCGGTGGAGCGCATCAAAGCCGATGTCCACGTGGAGGCAGCCAAAGGGCGCGTCGCCTTGATGCGCGGTCCGATTGTTTACTGCTTCGAAGGCTCGGACAACGGGGGAGGCGTTCAAAACCTGGTGATTCCGCCGGGAACCAAATTCACGCCGAAACAGGATCGCAATCTCCTGGGCGGAGTCACCGTACTTACGGCGACGGCTACGGGGCTTTTCAAAACCGCCGCAAACCAGGCGGTTTCCGTGCCGTTGCAGGTGACGGCAACGCCCTATTACGCGAACGCTAATCGCGGAACCTGTCAAATGCAGGTGTGGATGTCGGAACACCGAGACGGTTCTCACCCGCAAAACCAGGAGTGAAAGTCACATATTGCTTCATTCAAACAATTGCTCATGTGGTGACTGCGCCCCATTTCAGCCTTCAGCCTTCAGGCTTTGGACTAGAGACTTTCGAAATGGCAGCCCGCCAGGGTAACGCTCTCTGTTTTGCGATTTGAAAGAGTGCTGCATCACTTTAATGCTTTCAGGCAGAACTGATCGCAGTCTCCGCTGCTGGACTGGACAGAGCTGGTTTCTGAAACCTGCTTGAGCACTGGCTCGACTGCGATGGTTGCGGAAGGGCAGAAACGATGCCGTGAGGCTATTTGACAAAAGGCCACGTTTGGGCCACAATGGGTCCATGAGCGCCGTAGCCAAGAGCCGTATTGATCCCGAACTGAAACGCCAAGCTGAGGCCGTCTTGGAGGAGATCGGTCTGAAACCACGAGCCGCCTTGGAACTGTTTTACAAACAGATCATTAAGCGCCGGGCAATCCCGTTCCCTGTCCAGGCAGACAGCCCGGAAGATGACGTTTTGAGCCCTGCCGCCCGCCGCAATAAGCTGGCTGATGAGTTTTAAGCATGAGAACTGTCCCACAGCCCGGCGAAGTTTGGTTCATTGACTTGGGCATGGTTGGCAAACCGCGTTATGCGCTCGTGTTGGCGGCTCAAACCGATGCCCGACTGGCACTGGCCAGCGTGGTTTTGATCACCAGCCAATTTGAGGACACACCTTACGAGGTCACATTGCCCCGCGTGCCGTGGTTGCGGGAGCAAAGGTACATCAACGTCCAGAGCATTCAGCCGGTGAAGTTCACCGAATTCGTCCGCAAAGCCCCAGGAGCGTTTGATGCTCGCGTCATTAGCGACGTGGAAGCCGCGCTCAAAGGCTGGTTGAAGCTCTAATGACAATGGCCCCCGCCAGCCCAAGCGTCCGTTTGTGGCTATTGGGCTACACGGCGGGGTACGGAGCGCGGAATGAGCACAGATTCCAGATGCCTTTCGTGCCGGGTTTAATTCCGCACTCAACACTCCGATGCGTACCGTATTCGCGTGGGTGACTGCCGAGGTAGCTGCGTCTCGGGAGAGCGCCGAATTCGGCGGATTCCCATCCGCCGCTACGGCACCTTTGCGATGCGCCCAAGCCCTCACCCCATTTCCCTCTCCCCATCGGATGGGGAGAGGGAAATTTT
>JANXQE010000037.1 GCA_025356925.1 Limisphaerales bacterium
GATCACGTCAAAGGCGCCCGGGAACGGGCGCAGCGCGGCGAACTCGCGTTCGGCACCGTGGATTCCTGGTTGTTGTGGAACTTGAGCGGAGGAAGCCTGCACGTCACCGATCCGAGCAACGCGTCACGGACGATGCTCTTCAACCTGCATTCCGGAACCTGGGACGAGGAACTGCTCACAGCGCTGGGTGTGCCGCTTCAGATGCTGCCGGAGGTCCGCTCTTCGAGTGAAATTTATGGGCAGACGGCTCCAGGTGTTTTTGAAACCCCTGTGCCCATCGGTGGAATCGCCGGCGATCAACAATCCGCATTGTTCGGCCAAAACTGCTTTACGCGCGGCATGGCGAAGAACACCTACGGCACGGGTTGTTTTATGCTGATGAACATTGGCCCCACCCCGGTGCCATCGCGGCATGAATTGATCACCACCGTCGCGTGGAACGCTGGAGGAAAAACCGAATATGCGCTGGAAGGCAGCGTATTTATTGGCGGCGCGGTGGTCCAATGGCTGCGCGACGGCTTAGGCATCATCAAATCATCCGCCGAGGTCGAAGCGCTGGCCGCCAGTGTCCCAGACTGCGGCGGGGTGTATCTGGTCCCGGCGTTCGCCGGGTTGGGCGCGCCACACTGGGATCAGTACGCGCGCGGCACGCTCACCGGATTGACTCGGGGAACCAATACCGGCCACATCGCGCGAGCCGCGCTTGAAGGAATCGCGTTCCAAGTCGCTGACGTCCTGGAAGTGATGAAGGAGGACTCAGAGATCGCTGTCAATGAACTGCGGGTGGACGGGGGAGCAGCCGCCAACAACCTGCTGATGCAATTCCAGGCGGACCTCCTCGGCGTTCCGGTGCTGCGGCCCAAGGTGGTCGAAACTACCGCGCTCGGAGCGGCCTACCTGGCGGGCCTGGCGGTCGGCTACTGGAAAAACCGCGAGGAACTGCGCTCGGCCTGGCAGATCGATCGCGCATTCACGCCGCAGAAAACCGCGGACGAAGCGGCGCATCGTCGCAGCCGCTGGGCGGAGGCTTTAAATCGGGCGCGAGACTGGGAGGAACACACGGAGGTAAAAAAGCCCGAGGGTATCCACTAAGCCGGCGACCTTCCTGACCTCAAATGAACCGCGCAAGCTTCCTCGAGCAGGTTCGGCAGCACCCAGCGCCTTGGGATTTGGCGGTGGTGGGAGGCGGAGCCACCGGGATGGGGATCGCGCTCGATGCCGCGAGCCGGCACTACCGCGTGGTGCTGCTCGAGCAGAGTGACTTTGGAAAGGGCACTTCGAGCCGCTCGACCAAGCTCATCCACGGTGGCGTTCGGTATTTGCAACAAGGCAACGTGTCGCTGGTGATGGAAGCGTTGAAGGAGCGTGGCATCCTGCTTCAGAACGCTCCACACCTGGTGCGAGATTTGCCCTTTGTGGTCCCCAATTACCAATGGTGGGAGACCCCGTTCTACGGGATCGGCCTGAAGGTTTATGATCTGCTCGCCGGGAAATACGGTTTTGGCCGCTCAGTCTTGCTTTCGCGCCAAGAAGTCCTGGCGCGAATCCCGACGCTCGAACGAGCAGGGCTGCGCGGCGGAGTCCTGTACCATGACGGCCAGTTCGACGATAGCCGACTGCTGATCAACCTGGCGCAGACTGCCGCCGAACACGGGGCCTGCCTATTGAACTACACGCGAGTATTGCGTCTGCTCAAGGACGCGGAAGGGATGGTTAACGGCCTCGCGTTTCAGGACGTCGAAACCGGCCAGGAGCATTCACTCTTTGCGCGCTGCGTGATCAACGCGACCGGACCATTTTGTGACGAGCTGCAGCGCCAGGATGATCCGGCGTCGGAACCGATGATTGCACCGAGCCAGGGAGTCCACCTCGTTTTGGATCGTTCGTTCCTGCCGTCGGATACCGCCATCATGGTGCCGCACACGCGCGACGGTCGGGTCATGTTCGCCATTCCCTGGCACGGCCATGTTGTGGTTGGTACGACGGACACGCCGATTTCCCAAGTTAGCCTTGAACCGAAACCGGTGGCTGGAGAAGTCGAGTTCATTCTCGAAACCGCGAGTGACTATCTCGCACACCGCCCCGCGCGCAAGGACATCTTGAGTGTTTTCACCGGGATCCGGCCGCTGGTCAACGCCGAACGAAAGGGCAGCACTGCGGCGCTTTCGCGCGAACATACGATCACCATTTCCAACTCGGGGCTGCTGACCATCGCGGGTGGGAAGTGGACGACCTATCGCAAGATGGCGGAGGATTGTTTGGAGCATGCTATGGTGCTGGCACGACTCGAGGAACGGCCGTGCGTGACCCAACACCTGGCCATCCACGGGGCGCAACGGGGAGCTAACGCCACCGGACCTTTGGCGGTGTATGGGTCGGACGCTGCCCGGATTGACGAGCTCGCCCGCGAGCGCTCGGAACTGGCCCAACCGCTTAACCCAACGCTGCCCATTAACGGCGCGCAAGCGGTCTGGGCAGCACGGCACGAGATGGCCCGCACAGTCGACGACGTGCTCGCCCGCCGCACTCGGGCTTTGTTCCTGAACGCCCGGGCGGCGCTTGAGATGGCACCCGAGGTGGCGCGGCTCATGGCCGCGGAACTGGGCCAGAGTCCTGCCTGGGAGGAATGCCAGGTAAAAGCCTTTAACGAGATTGCAGCCGGTTTCCTTGCAGACACAAAACCTTAACAATATATGAGCCCTATACTCGCTGAATTCATCGGCACCGCGATCCTGGTAACGTTCGGAAACGGGGTGGTGGCAAATGTGGTCCTGGCAAAAACCAAAGGCAACAACGGCGGGTGGATTGTGATCAGCACCGGCTGGGCATTAGCCGTGTTCGTGGGCGTTTTCAGCTCCCAAACTTTTAGCGGAGCCCACTTGAATCCCGCCGTAACCTTGGCGATGGCCCAAGCGGGAAAGTTCGCCTGGGGAGACGTCGCAGGCTACGTCCTGGCTCAACTCGCCGGCGGGATTGCCGGCGCCATCCTGGTCTTCATGTTTTATCGCGACCATTTCAAGGCCACCGAGGATGGCAGCAGCAAGCTGGCCTGTTTTTGCACAGGTCCGAATATCCGGAATCTCGGGCAGGCGTTTTTCTGCGAAGCCGTCGGGACCTTTCTCCTGGTTCTCCCCGTGTTCCTGATGACCGACGCGAAATTGAAACTGCCGACGGCCGGAGGTGCGACGAGCGAGGTGGTTCTCGGTCTGGGCACCCTGGGAGCTCTACCGGTCGGGCTGCTGGTCTTTGCCATTGGTCTTTCTCTGGGGGGCACCACCGGTTATGCCATCAACCCGGCGCGCGACCTTGGACCGCGCATTGCCCACGCTCTTTTACCCGTCCCCGGAAAACGGGATAGCGACTGGGGCTATTCCTGGGTACCGGTCCTGGGCCCAATTGTGGGTGGACTCTTGGCTGCCTGCGTCCATTCGTTCTTGCTCGCGCACTAATGCTTCGAACGTATACGCAATGCACGGGAAGCAGCAATAACTCATGGGATCGCACAAACTCCAAAAAGACTGGTGGGCCAAATTGAAATCGGCGGTGCCATTCGGTTTCGGACAAACCAAACCCAAACACTTTCGCGATATGGCCACCGTAGCCTGGAGGAATCGCGACAACCTGGGTTATGCCTGGAAGGTTTTGAGCCGGGGAGTGTGCGACGGCTGCGCCCTCGGGGTCGCCGGCTTCCATGACTGGACCATGGACAGCGTCCACCTCTGCATGACGCGGCTGAATTTGCTCCGACTAAACACGATGCCCGCCTTGGACCCTGACGTACTTCGGGATATTTCCAAACTCGCCTCGCTCAGCAACGCTCAATTACGGGAGTTAGGCCGGTTGCCCTATCCGATGTTGCGCGAGAAGGGTGCGCCTGGTTTTCGTCGCATTTCCTGGAACGACGCACTGCAGCGGATTGCGGGGAAGATCCGGAGCAGCCCGCCAAACCGAGTGGCATTCTTTCTGACTTCGCGTGGAGTGACCAACGAAGTCTACTACATGGCGCAGAAAGTCGCTCGCTTCCTGGGAACCAACAACATCGACAACGCCGCGCGACTCTGCCACGCGCCAAGCACCGCGGCAATGAAACATACCCTCGGCGTCGCCGCCACCACCTGTAGCTACACAGATTGGTATGGCACCGATCTCGTGATTTTTTTCGGTGCAAACCCAGCCAACGATCAGCCCGTGGCGATGAAGTACCTGCACGAGGCTAAGCGGCTCGGCACCAAAGTGGTCCTGGTCAACCCGTATCGTGAACCGGGCATGGCGCGCTATTGGGTTCCGTCCACCCTCAGCAGCGCCGCTTTCGGCACGGACATAGCCGATTATTGGTTCCCGGTTTCCACCGGCGGGGACATCGCCTTCCTCTATGGGGTGTTGAAGGTGATCTTTGCCGACGGTTGGCAGGACGACCGCTTTGTTCGTAATCACACCACAGGTGTTGGGTTGCTGGAGGGGCAACTCGCAGCTCTTACCTTTGACGATCTGGAGACGCGATCCGGGCTCAGCCGTGCCGCGATGCGAGAGTTTGCCCAACTCATTCGGGATGCTAAAACGGCGGTTCTGGTCTGGAGCATGGGCATCACGCAGCACGCTTGCGGCGGTGATTCCGTGCAGATGATCCTCAATCTAGGACTGACCAAGGGCTTCGTTGGGCGTAACCAATGCGGCCTGATGCCGATTCGCGGCCATTCGTCCGTGCAAGGCGGCGCCGAGATGGGGGCCTACGCCACGGCGTTCCCCGGCGGCAAGACTATCGATGCAGAGACCGCCGCCGAGCTTTCCAAACTTTACGGATTTACGGTGCTGGACTCAAAAGGGCTGACCGCTCCCGACATGGTTGAGGCAGCCTCTCGCGGGGAATTGGACCTGCTTTATTGCCTGGGCGGAAATTTTTTGCAGACCTTGCCCGAACCAGAAAGCGTCCGAAGCGCGTTGGCAAACGTGCCGATGCGGGTTCACCAGGACATCATCCTTACCGACCAAATGTTCATCGAAGCAAAGCAGGAAGTGGTTTTGCTTCCAGCCAAAACCCGCTATGAGCAGGACGATGGCGGGACCGAAACGAGCACCGAGCGCCGCATCATGTTTAGCCCAGAGATCCCCAGGCAAGTAGGCGAAGCGCGCGCCGAATGGAAAATCCTGCGCGAGCTAGCCGCCACGGTTGACCCCGAGCGCGCTGGTCTGCTTGGCTGCGAGACCGGCTGGAAAATGCGCGAGGAGATCGCGCGTGTTGTGCCGTTCTACGAGGGTGTCCAACACCTGAGGCAGAGTGGTGATTCGATCCAATACGGGGGTCAACACCTGTGTGCAGATTGGAAATTTCCCACCCCCGATGGCAAAGCCCACTTTCGTGTTGTGCCGATTCCCCAAACGGCGCCTCGCAACCCCGGCTTGCTGCACGTCGGCTCCGATCCAGCGTCTGAATCCGCCGCCGTCTTTGTCGTCTCAACCCGGCGAGGCAAACAGTTCAACTCGCTCGTGTATGCCGAAATCGATCCGCTGAATGGCGCGCCGCGCGATGCGGTGTTGATGAGCCCACTCGACGCCGTCGAACTGGGTTTGCACGAAAATGACCGAGTCACGCTGACGAATGAAATCGGCCGGTTTGAAGGCACCGTTATTCTGGCCCCGATCGCTCGAGGCAATTTGCAAATCCACTGGCCGGAAGGAAACGTCATCATCCGACGGGGTGTAACCGACCCGGCCGGAGGTGTGCCGGACTACAACGCCCACGTGCGGGTGCAGAGCGTTCAGGCGGTGGCCCCAGCAAGCCGCAAATGAGTGCGGCTTCCCGGGCTTCAAGATCGATTTATGCCGGAGAACACCTTGGTAACCAACGTAGAACGATCCGCCTCGAGTGTCGTTATCACGCAGGTCTGGCGATACCCAGCATCCGGCAAACCGACCCGGTGCGACGACTCTTTGGCGGCGGAAGAACCGCTCGAGATCCGCGTGCGCGGACACGGCATCGCGGTGACAATGCGTTCACCCGGCAGCGATTACGAACTCGCGGCAGGGTTCCTCCTGACCGAAGGCATCGTCCGAAACCGACGTGACATCGTCGGCATCGCGCCATGCCGTCAAAGTGATGCCCCCCAGAATGTCCTGAATGTTTTTCTTGCACCGTCTGTCAAGGTGGATTTCGAACGCCTCACCCGCCACGTTTTCGCGTCCTCGAGTTGCGGGCTATGCGGTAAAGCCTCGATCGAAGCCGTCCATCAACATTTTCCGCCCATCGGCTCTCGGCTCAAAATCTCGACAAGAATCCTCGCGCGGATCGCTCCCGCGATGCGCGCCGCTCAGTCGTCATTCGAGCAAACCGGCGGCTTGCACGCAGCGGCGGTCTTCGACGAGAAAGGCAAGTTGGTGGTGCTCCGCGAAGACATCGGCCGGCACAATGCCGTGGATAAAGTCCTGGGGTACGGGTTCTTGCAAGAGGTATTCCCGTTCGATTCCCACCTGCTGCTGGTCAGCGGACGTGCCTCGTTCGAGATCATGCAAAAAGCGTTGGCGGCGCGCATTCCAATCGTGTGCGCTATCTCTGCCCCCTCCAGCCTGGCGGTCGAGTTCGCCCGCGACAGCGGCCAAACACTGGTAGGCTTCCTCCGCGGCCGGACCATGAACGTTTACGCCGGATCCGAGAGAATCTCAGGCAAATGAACTGGGTAAACTAGTTAATTTTGCGTCCCAAGCCGAACTGATCGCCCACGCGCACGGGCTGGTCGCCAACGAAATCGACTTCCAGCAGCTTTTCACTTTGCACCCCGCGCCTGGCCTCGTCGGTGAGTTCGGCCACAATTCTCCGAGTTTTGACCTCGACTACATCGCCGGTCGAGGGATAAGCAAACCGGCCATCGAGGCCGAAGGTTACCCAACCGGGCTGATCACGCAGCACGACGGTTCCCTTCGGTTTGGGTGGCAGGACAGTTGCGTCGAAGATGTGCAACTGGTTATTGGCGGCGTCAGTGAGCCAGAGTTCGGTTTCATCCGGTGTCAGGCCGATCCCGTGGCTAGGGCAGCCATGGCGTTTCTCGGTGCCGGGCTTGCTGCCGGGCACCTCGATTCGATGCAGCACCTGGCCGGTTCGCAGGTCGCCCACTTCGAAGCCGAGGAGCCCATTCACATTAACGAAGCACAGCGTCTGGCTTCCGTTCACCGTAAATGGCCGAATCACGTTTCCAAACGGGCCCACGGTAATTCCGACTTGTTGAGTCCTGGCATCCATGACGGTCAAGACCGGAGATTTGAGACCAGCCAAATAGACGTGAGCGCCGTCCAACCCAAAAATGGTGTTGTGAGCACCGGATTTGCGGACGATTTTTTGCAAGGCAGCACCGGTCATCGCGTCGACAATGTTCCAGTGTTCACCTTCGAGAGAAGGAACGTAAATAATCTTCCCGTCGGGGGAGAGCGCGAGCCGATCGCACCCGCCGTCATATGCTTTTTCCCAAAGCAGTTTGTCGGTCAGTAGATCGAGACAAAGGATCGATCGGGTGGTCGTGATATAAAGCCGCTTGGAAACGGCGCTGGCACAAATGCCTTTTACGTTTAACGGCTTGCCCTTTTCGTCCAGGCCGCCGGTCGAAATTCGCCGCACGAACCGGTGCCCTTGATCAATATCGAACACCAGGATCCCATGCCCGCCGTATTCCAGGTAATCACGAATGCCGGGTTCGGCTACATAAAGACGTTTGTGCTCGCCTGGCGATAGGTCTCCCGCAAAACAGTGAGCGAACGAAACTAGAAGGGCGGTACCAAGCAGGTAACAAGAATGTTTCATTCTCATGCCAGGATATCGGACACAAGTTCTCCACTCACATCCGTGAGGCGGAAATCACGGCCCGCATACCGGTAGGTAAGTTTCTCGTGATCAAACCCAAGGAGGTGGAGCATGGTGGCATGAAGGTCGTGGACGTGTACTGGGTCTTCCACTGCGCGGAACCCAAATTCGTCGGTGGCGCCGTGGACGTAGCCGCCCTTGACCCCGCCGCCGGCCAGCCAAACGGTAAAACCATAGTGGTTGTGGTCGCGACCTTTGCCCTTTCCCGGGGTGCCGGGCGCGGGGATTTCAACAGCGGGCGTGCGCCCGAACTCACCGCCGCAAATCACCAAGGTGTCCTGCAACAATCCGCGCTGCTTGAGGTCCGTGAGCAGCGCGGCGATGCCCTGGTCGATCTCCCCTGCGAGCTTGCGATGGTTTTCTTCGATTAAATCGTGGCTATCCCAGGGCTGCACATCGCCATGGTAACACTGCACGACCCGCACACCCCGTTCGAGCAACCGCCGCGCGATGAGCAATTGGCGCGCTTGGACCGTGTCGCCATACAACTCGCGGACGTGCGCCGGTTCCTTGGAGATATCAAACGCATCGGTTGCCTCGAGCTGCATGCGATAGGCCAGCTCGAAAGATTGAATCCGCGCTTCGAGCTGCGGGTCATCGCCTTGTGCTCGCTGGTGTTCGGCATTCAACTCACTAAGCAGATCGAGTTGCCGCCGTTGGGCAGCGCGCGTGATCCGCAAGTTAGTGATGTTCTCGATCAGGTCCTCCGGTTTGGTCTTTTTAGTATTGATGTGGGTGCCCTGGTAAATGCCGGGCAGGAACGCCGCGCGCCAATTGGAAACATCCGCGACCGGAAGCCCCGGGCACATGGCGATGAAACCAGGCAGGTTTTCGTTAACCGAACCCAGGCCGTAGGTGATCCACGCGCCATAGCTCGGCCGCGAGAGGCGTTCGTCGCCGCAGTTCATCAGCCGCATGGACTGTTCATGATTCGGAGTGTTGGCGTGCATCGAGCGGATAAAACAGATGTCATCCACATGCTCCGCAGTCTTGGCGAAAATCTCGCTCACCTCGATGCCGCTCTTGCCATAAGCCTGAAATTTGAACGGGCTGGGCAACGCCGTGCCCGTCGGACGCTCGGTCGTCAGATTGCCGGAGGGAATGGCTCTTTCGGCCCACTTCCCGAGCGCGGGCTTTGGATCGAAAGTGTCGACGTGCGAAGGGCCGCCATTCAGGTAAATATGGATGACGCGCTTGGCCCGAGGTGCAAATTGGGGCGGCTTGGCAAGCAGCGGGTTCAGCGAGGGGGTGCCGGCCTGCGCCGTGAGCAGACCTGTCCTCTGGAACAGCGAGGCCAGGCCCAGCACCCCCAATCCCGTGCCCATTTGGTGGAGCATTTG
>JANXQE010000039.1 GCA_025356925.1 Limisphaerales bacterium
GCTCTCGCTCATCAAGGGCTACGTCGAAACGTTGCTCGATGGCGCGAAGGACAACCCCGAAATCGCTGCGAAGTTCCTCCAGACTATCGAGCGCAACGCCGAGCGGCTAAGGCTGCTTATCGAGGACCTGCTGACTATCTCCGAGCTGGAATCGGGCCGAGTCAAACTCAACCTGCAGTCCGTGTCCCTGCGCACTCCAGTGGAGAAAGTCCTCAACGATTTCAAGTCGCGCGCCACGGCCAGGCAGATCAGGCTGATCGATCAGGTCCCCGACCTGCGCGTCCGCGCGGATGCCGACCGCCTCGAACAGGTGCTGTGCAATCTGGTTGATAACGCCATTAAATATGGCCGCGCCGAGGGAAGCATTGCTCTGAGCGCCCGGGAGACCACGGCTGAGCAAATTGAGCTCTCGGTTCGGGATGATGGGCCCGGCATTCCGCCCGAGGCGCTGGAACGAATCTTCGAACGGTTCTTCCGGGTCGACAAAGCGCGCTCTCGCGAACAAGGCGGCACCGGGCTGGGACTTTCGATCGTCAAACACATCGTTCAAAGTCACGGCGGACGCGCGTGGGCGAAAAGCGCGCTCGGCCAGGGCGCCACATTTTATTTCACCTTGCCCCGGGATTTTGGCGTCGGCGCCTCGGCGGCTTGAAGGAGGCGCGGGGCCGCTGAACCGCCTCTGCGCCTGACAAAAAACTTGGTCCCGGCTTCCCCCCTGCCTATAGTCGAACCATGGTCCACGTTGGCATCGGCTATGACGTCCACCCCTTGGTTGAAGGGCGCAAACTTATTCTCGGCGGAGTTGAGATTCCTCATACGAGGGGGCTCGACGGCCACTCGGACGCCGATGTGCTCATGCACGCCATCTGCGACACGGTCCTCGGAGCGCTGGGCGAGGCGAACATCGGCCACTTTTTTCCCAACACCGATCCGCGCTGGCGCGGGGCCCCCAGTAAGATCTTCCTGGAGGAGGCCGCTCGCGTGGCCGGTTTGCGAGAGGCCAAGTTGATCAACATCGACGCGACGGTCATCGCCCAGGCTCCCAAAATCTTCCCTCATGTCCAAGAAATGAAGTTCAACATTGCCCGAGCCCTCGGGATCAACCTCCAGCGGGTCGGCATCAAAGCCACCACCAACGAGCATCTCGGTTTCATTGGCCGTGAAGAAGGCATCGCCGCAATGGCCGTCGCAAGTGTCGACTTGCCGCAGGCTTGACTGTGCTCGCTCGCCCTCCGTCCCTTTGATTCGCTTCTTATGCCAAAAGCCGAGATCAGCTGGAAACGCACCGCAGAGGATGGCTCCAAGCTCCAGGTTTACGCCCAGCATGTTGGGGGGGCCTGGTTGTTCTTCGCCCGAGAAAAACGGTTCGACCTCTGGCGACCTATCCCCAAGCCGCCTTTGGAGGACTGGCTGGAGCTGTTGGACGCCGTAAAGCGGCTCATCAATCGACAGCGGCTCCGGCCAGAAGAGGAAGCACGAATCAAAAAATCGATCCGAGAACGCTTTCCTGAAGCGGAAGTTGTTTGATGCTCCCCAATCCTGGTGACGCTCCACAGGAATTCCCGCTCGCCCCGCCAACTTTTTACTGACAGTCACCGCGGCGGTATCTAAATTTTTCGGAATGACCCGGGTGCCATTGATCCTTGTCTCGCCTGATTTTGAGAGCAAAGGCAGAGAACATGGAGACCGCTCTATCAGCCTATCGGCCAGATATTTGGATGCTCTGACCCGGGTCGGAGCGCTGCCGCTGGCGATGCCGGCCACTATTTCACGCAACGTGATCGCCGAATGCGTCCGCCGCGCCGACGGCATTCTCCTCACCGGGGGCGACGACCTCGATCCCAGACTCTACGACGCCCGGCTCCCTCAAGCAGTGCGAAAGACGGTAAGCATCACGCCCGACTCGGGCGAACGCGATTTCCGTGAGTTGGTGGTGATCGACGAGGTGTTTCGTCAGCACAAGCCGCTGCTGGCTGTGTGCCGGGGCCATCAGATGCTCAACGTCGCCCTGGGCGGAACCCTCGTGGCAGATATTCCCCGGCAATGGCCGAACGCGCTGGCCCACGGCCGCAACCAGGACCGCGACCAGGTCGTTCACGATGTGCGATTGACACCGGGTTCATTACTGGCCAAGATAGTCGGCGGGCTCAAGCTCGGTGTGAACAGCACGCACCATCAAGCCGTCGCTCGGGTGGCCCCTCCGTTGCGGGTGACCGCGGCGAGCGATGACGGGATGGTGGAAGGTTTGGAATTGAAGCCCGGGGGAACTCGTTGGCTGCCGTTTCTTTTGAGCGTGCAGTTCCACCCCGAGCGCCTGGAAGATCGGTATCCGGCTCACCAGGCCATTTTCCAATCCTTCGCCCGGGTCTGTGCATTGAGCAGCGATAATAATTTATGAAGGGCAAAGTCCTAATAGTTGACGATGATCGTGATTTGCGCGCCATCTTGAGCGCGCTCTTCGAAGACGAATTCCAAGTGATGGAAGCCGACAGCAGTGCCGCGCTCCAAAAGGCCTTCGCTTTGGAGCAACCTGATGTGGTGGTTCTGGATGTGAAACTCCCGGATGCCGATGGCCTGGATCTGCTGCCGCAGCTCAAGAAGCGCTGGCCAGACACCGAGGTGATCGTGCTCACGGGCTATGATGACGTGACCATGGCCGTCGAAGCCGGGAAGCGCGGGGCATACAACTTCGTCACCAAGCCCTTCGAGAATACCAAGCTGCTGACCGACATCCGCTGCGCCTTCGAGCGCAAGGAACAAACCGCGGAGAACAGCAATTTGCGGCGTGCCCTGGAAACCATGAGCGGCACCGCCTCACCGGTCTTCCAGAGCGCGGCGATGCGGGACCTGGTCCGCACGGTCGAACGCATCGCGCCCAGCGATGTCACGGTCCTGATCACCGGCGAAAGCGGCACCGGCAAGGAAGTCATTGCCGACCTCGTCCATACGTTTAGCCCGCGCAGCAAAGGCCGGATCATCAAAATCAACTGTGCCGCCCTGCCGCGTGAACTCATCGAGAGCGAGCTCTTCGGCTCGGTCAAGGGCGCGTTCACGGGCGCTCACAGCGACCGCGAGGGTCTGTTTCGGCAGGCCGAAGGCGGGACGTTGTTCCTGGACGAGATTTCAGAAATGCCGATTGACACGCAGAGCAAGTTGCTACGGGTTTTGCAGGACCAGGAAGTGCGCCCCGTCGGTGGCAAAACCGCTTACAAGACCAACTGCCGGATCATTGCTGCGACCAATCGTCGGCCCGAAGAGGCGATTAAAGACGGCAAACTGCGTGAGGACTTGTTCTACCGCATAAGCGCCATCTCGGTTTATTTGCCCCCGCTGCGCGAGCGACGCGAGGACATTATGCCCCTGGCCAACTCGTTTCTTAAACGATTCGCCTCGCAGGCCAACCGGGTCCTCAAAGGCTTCACTCCGGCCGGCATTGAGCGCCTGACCGGCTTCGAATGGCCGGGCAACGTCCGCCAGCTTCAAAACGAAGTTCAGCGCGCCGTCCTACTGTGCGAAGGCGACGAAGTCGATTCGACGGACCTCTCGATTACTAAGGTCCGCACGTCCGGCGAAGAGTCCATCGACACCAATTTCACCCTCCTGGAGGGGGTCGAGCGTAATGCCATCGTTCAAATGCTCAAAGAAACCGGTGGCAACAAGCTCGAAACTGCCAAACGCCTCGGCATCGGGCGCCAGACCTTGTACAACAAGATCAAGGCCTACGGGATCGAAGTATAATTAACCTGCGTCCGAGGGGTGCTGGCTCAGGTATCTGGCGATTCCCTCGTGAAATCCAACCTGCGGCTACGCAAAAGTGCGTTCGCCTGTTCGCCTCGCCCAATATTGTCCTCCTGCAGCATGATGAGTTGATCGCGGTTCAGTGGGGGTGCCCGATGCAGGAGTTTGCTGAATAGCCACTCCAGCAGGGCTGTCTGAACCCGGGCCACGCCGAGGGGCAAATGCACCTTCACGCGCCGCCGACCCGTCGCGGCCAGGATTTCGTCCAGCATCTCTTCAAAAGTGAGAGTATCCGGACCGCACAAATCGAACGTTTGACCGAGCGCAGCGCCGTCAGTCAATGACTTGGTGAAGGCCGCAGCCACCGCCTGGACCGCTACCGGCTGAAAACGCGCGGCTCCATCGCCCAAAATCGGCAAGATCGGAGAGAAACGCGAGATTCCAGCGAACAAGTTCACAAATTGATCCCGCGGCCCGAAGATGAGTGAAGGCCGAAAGATCGTGTAGTCCAAGCCGCCGTGGCGGACCGCCTCCTCGGCGGCCCATTTGGTTAGATGATAAACAGAAGAGGCGTTCGGCCGCGTTCCCAAAGCACTCATCTGAACGAAACGGCGCACACCCGCTTCCTGGGCCGCGGCGAGCACATTCTGCGTGCCGCGGACATGTACGTTTTCGAACGTGCTTGGGCCAACCTGGCTGATAATGCCAACCAGATGAATGATCGCCTCCACCCCGCCCAGGGCGCCTCGCAGCGAGCTTGCCTGAGTCACATCGCCAAGATGACTTCGCATCGTACTTTAACAGGAGCTCGCGAACCGGTGGTGAAACGTCGTTGCGGGCAAGAATTCGGATCGAGTGATGTCCCTCGAAAAGTGGGCACAAGACTTCCTGCCCCACAAAACCGGTCGCTCCCGTGCTGAAAACCTTCACGTCGCAAGTTGAGTTGGCCAGCTTGCCGGCAATGGGCGCAGGAACCTGGCGACGTTACTCGCCGCGCGGAAAGCCGATATTGGCAACAGCAGCCTTTTCTCTGGCGTTCAGCGCGGCCAGTTCCTCGCGCACCAATCGCACCAGAGGTGCCATGGTCGAGCGGCTGAACTCAAACCGGCACCCGGCGGCGGCGAATAACTCGGGGAGCGGACGTGATCCGCCCAGTTTCAGTGCGTTCTTGTAAAGCTGGAGCGCCTGGACTTTGTCGCGCCTGGAATTGGCCCAGACCTGCAAAGCGCCTAGTTGAGCGATGCCATACTCGATGTAGTAGAAGGCATGGATGAAAATGTGCAGTTGCCGCTGCCAAAGACGGCCGCGAACAGCCTCGTATCCTCGCCAATCAACGTCGCCGCCAAAACGTTTCACGAGGTCCAGCCAGGCCGCCTCACGTTCCGCGCGGGTGTGGGACGGATGCGTGTAAACCCAATGTTGAAAGGCGTCCACGGTGGCGATCCACGGGAGGATGCTCATGATGCCTTCCAGGTGTGTCCGACGCGCACGACTGGCTTCCGGCCTGCGATAAAACTCCTCGAGGAAATCGTTGCCCAGCAGCTCCATGCTCATCGAGGCCACCTCGCAAAACTCGATCGGCGCGCCGCGGTACGCATACAAATCCTCATTTCGCGTGGCGAGAGCGTGAAACGCGTGACCTGACTCATGGAGGATCGTCTCCACATCCCGTTGGATGCCGATGGCGTTCATGAAGATGAAGGGCACGCGGGCTTCCGGGAGCGTGGACTGGTAGCCCCCGGGTGCCTTGCCTTTACGATTGCCTAAATCCAACAAATTCAGGTTCTGCATCTGTTGGAATCCGGCCGCTAGTTCAGAGTCGAGCCGCTGAAAGACTTGCAAGGTCCGCCCCACCATCTGCTCGACCCCTTCAAACGGGCGCAGCGGTGCCCGGTTGAGCGCGTCCACGGTTAAATCCCAAGGCCGGAGCGTTTCCAGGCCCAACCGCGTTTGGCGCTCCGCCTGGAGTTCCCGGACGACCGGCATTACCTCCATCTCGACCGCCTGGTGGAAGAGCTCACAATCTTCCGGGGTGTAATCGAAGCGGCCCAACTTCCGGAACGCGTAGTCACGGTAGTTTTTAAACCCGGCGTTTTTCGCGATCTGCTGCCGCAACTCCACCAGCCGATCGAAGATGTCGTCAAACTTTTCGGCTTCGAGCAACCGTCGCTGCGCCACCAGTTCCCAACTTTCCTGGCGCAAGGCACGATCAACTTCCTCAAGATAACGCCCCATCTGGACCAGCGTTTTCTCCTCGCCCCGGAACTGAACGGTTAGTGCGCCGCTGAGTTTTTGATACTGCTGGCTGAGTTTGGCTTCTTCGGTTTCCAGCGGCACATTTTCCAACCGGAACAGCTCGACGTGAAGCTTCGTGTCACGATCGAACACCTCGTAACGTTCCTGAGATAGCATCGGTCGTGCCGGATGATCGACGTAGAGTTGCGCCAACTTGAATTGACGCGGTTTAAGACCAGGCTCGATCTTCTCGACAAAATGCAAATAGCCCGCTTCCGCCTCGGGATTGTCGGTGTGGCAGGTCATGGCGATATAGCGTTTGGCTGACTCCTCATCCAAGGCCGCGCTCAGCTCGCTCCAACTCAACAGCCACTGCTCGAGATCGGTGGCATTGGCGCTCTGGTTGAGGCGGGCCTCCAGCGAATCGAACAATGGCGCAATCTGGTCCCAGGCGCCCAAGTCAACTTCGCGCGGCACAAACCGGCGAGGCTTGTAAGCAGGCAGATCCTCAAAGGGCAATAAATCCATGTTGGCAAGATACCCCAAGGCGGCGGATTGAAAACTGGTTTTTCAACGACACGGCTCAATCCAAGCCGTATTTTTCGATCCAGGCTTGGGGGACGGTGCCAAAACTCAAAAGCCAATCGTTGAAGCGCTTCAAACTCCAGCCGCGGCCAATGATCAGCCGTTGGCGCAGGCGTTCATTTTCCAAACGGCCCAGCCAGTAACTCATCGGCACTCCGGGTTGCGCGGTATACCAGTTGACATCGGCTTCCGCTCTCGCCCGAGTGAAGCCGAGCTGTTTCTGGAGATGCCGCACGGCCTGCCCGTAGGTGTAGCGGCGGGTTTGCAGCCGCGCGTCGACCAGAATCCGGTGACAGCGCCAAAGAGCATCATGTAGTTGCTGCACCGGGAGCCAGGGAGATCGATCGATCTTTAGATCCGCCATCATTTGCTCACACCATAGAGTCCAGCCCTCGTAGAAAACCGCGTGGGCGAATAGCCGCCGCCACTTTCGCGGATGCCGGTTCGCGGTCACGAACTGCAAATGATGCCCCGGATACGCTTCGTGAGCACAGGTCAAAGGGATCCCAAAGTGCTGTTGCAGTTCACTCAGCTTTTCCGCGTCGGTCCTCCTGGTAACGCTGAGATCGTTCACCCAGAAAACGCCCAACTGCTCCCGTGTGAACGCCCCGGGCTGGGTATAAGCGGCCGTTGGAATGAGCGCACGCAAGAACTCCGGCACCGGACGGACCTGGAGTTCGTCACCGAGCGGAAAGGTCACTGCCTCTGCGGCACGAAAAGCGTGGGAGATGCGTTGTGTCTCTCGTTGATAAATTTCCAGCAGCGGCCTCTCCGGCCGCCATGCCATTCGCGCCTCGGAAATGATTTGCTCCGGTGAACGATTACGGCCGAACCGCGCGCAGGCTACCTTGAGCAACCCGCCAATCCGTTGGGCCTCGCCCAGGGCAAGCGCTTCGATTTGGCCAAGCGTGTAATCCAGGCCCAGTTCATCCCGCACCCGGCGTTCCAGGCACAGGCCGCCAATCGCGAACGATCCAGGTGCGGCGAGCGGCAGCGTTTGGACGTGTGCCTGGTAGCGGTCCAAAGCTCTTGACGTGTCTGCGATCGCTCCCGCATCGCCGGGCCGGGGATAGGTCTCGGCCAAAAATCCGGCGACTCCCTGCAGCAACACGTCGCCGCCTCCGACCGTTTGCTCCATCACCCGGAGCCAGACCCTCTCGGGATGCAGCACGGTTTCGGCGGCCTCAGCCAGGAACTCGGGCGCTTGTTTCAGCAGCGAGCGCAAATTGGCCGCTGCGCGTTTTGGCTGATCTTGTCCTCGGCGAAGCTCATGGAACAAGATCCCAAGCAGATGCTCGGGTGCGTTGGGTTCCAGCGCGTGCCGGCCGCGCGCGTAATCCTCGCGCTCTCTCTGCAATTTGCTCCGCAAGGCCAGGCGATCAATTTGCTGCTCATTGGATAACCCAAGCGGAGACATCTGCTCGAGCGCGGCCAGAACCTTCCGCCTATCCCGCTCGCGTTTGTCCTGGAACCGCGCCGACAATGTTCCCAGCTTGCCATCTCCCGATGACAGGCCGGCCGAGATCGTGGCAAAGACCGGTTCATCCTCGATTAACCGTTCGAAGTATGCCGACAGGAGGCCTTCAAAGCGGAGTTTGGTTTTGCTCATCCGTGCGACTCTAAACGAACACCGGGCCGGTCGCCAATGTTCTTGGCTAGCCTCCCCGTTGCTTCAAATGGGACTTCGGCAATGAAGCCCTCGGGCCGCCGGCACAGTTCTCACTTTTCGCTCAGAATCCGAACCGGAATACCGAAGATTGGGGTAGAATCATGCAGCTATGAACGAACAAGACCTGCTGGAGAAAGCCATTGGGATCGCGGTCGAGGCGCACTTGGGACAGAAGGATCGCTATGGCGCGCCATACATCCTGCATCCGCTCAGAGTCATGGGTCAACTTGACGCAACGATGGAAAAAATCGTCGGTGTGTTGCACGATGTGGTCGAGGACACTGCCTGGACTTTTGAAGAACTCGCCCGGCAGGGATTCCCCCCGGCAGTCTTGGAAGCGCTGAGGTGCGTGACCAAAGAGGAAGGGGAAAACTATGAAGATTTCGTCAGGCGCTCAGCTAGTAACTCGCTGGCCCGGCGTGTTAAGCTGGCCGATCTCGAGGATAACATGGACCTCCGACGGATGTCTGGCCCAACTGAAAACGACCTTCCGAGATTGCAGAAATACCTCAACGCTTGGGCGCTCCTGCGGACTTGAAACAGTAAGCAGAATAAAAAAAGGGCCGAAACTCATAAGTTTCGGCCCTTTTAAACCGTCACTCCCTTGTGGGGTCGAAAGCATCCAATAATCAGCGATGCCAGCCGCGACCATGGTCGGTCCCGGCACCGTGATAAGCCCATCCCACATGCCCCCAGCCTCCACGATACCCCCTGCCATCCCGGTAACCCCATCCGCCATACGGTGCGCACCAGGGGTTACCCACCCCAACGTAAACGGAAGGCGCCGGCGCACAGACAATTGGAGGAGCATATACCGCCGGCGCCGAGTAAACCACCGGCGGGGGTTGATAACAGGGTGCGGGCGCTCCGTATACCGGCGGCGCCTGGTAGACCACCGGAGGGGAAAAAACCACTCGTGGGATGGGCAATGGCAGGCCAAACGCAAAACCGAACCGGACGCCAGCCTGGGAAGCCGAGACGGCTCCGAGGAGAACAACAGTGAACAAAAGTATTTTTTTCATATTACTAATGAGACGAGATTACCCGAAAAGGCTTCATTCAAAAAAAGTCACTTTAGAGCTTTTGTTATGAATAAAATCGAAGGCACAACGTCTCCGGCGTGGTTTGAGTGGATGCGAGCGGCGCACCGCAACCGCAGGGCTTCTCGGCCCCCATGTTTCCGCTCACCGCTGTGCCCGGCAGGGTGTTTCCGATCCGGGCGTCGCTGCCGGAGCGCACGCGACGGATGAGTCCTGTTGCAGCCTGCAGCGACCGGCGAAATCGGCCCAAGGAAAGGCGGACGAAATCGCGGTTTTTAAGGTGTCTGTGACTGATGGGCCGGAGCGAAGATGCCTGAGCTGGTGAGCGCCGCGAGCCGGACTTGCGGCCAGGCTGGCCCCAGTCCCCATCGGGGCGAAAGCACAAGAGCTCAAGAATCTGCGCTCCGGTCACCTCTGAGGCATCGGTCTCACCTGGCCTTCCAGTGGTCCGTAAACCCAGTTGGGCGGAACGAATGGTCCGATCGGTTCCGGCCTTTTTCATATGGGATACAGCTCGCGGCTGCGCTGGCGGATTTGTTCCTGTCGATCGATCGCCAACAAAGCGGCGGCGGCCTTTTCATCGAAAAGGACCGGGAACACGAGCAGGGGATAGGGAGTGATCCAGGCGAGCGCTGCGGCCTCGTTCGCCGCTCGGCGCACGTGGGCGCCGAGCTCGGGTTTCCAGAGACGCTCCAGGCGTTGTCCCACCAGGTCGGTTTTGAGCCGCTCGAATTGGTTCTCCTGCAGCGCGCGAAACGGCGCGGGTGGCGCAGGCCTTAGCTCGAAACGAGTTTCGGGCCCGAACTCGGCGGGCACTCGTCTATACTGGGTATTCATTTTAGCTTTCGGTTATGCCACCCAACCATGGATGGCGTTGTTTCAACAAAAAACCCGCGATTGCTGGGCAATCGCGGGTTTTGAAAATCTAGGTTGCTTAGCTTAGAAGTTCCCTCCCACGACGCCGTTGCGGCAAGCAGAGTGTTGCCACATGGACGTTAGTCCCGTGACTCGCTGGTTGCGCACGCAAATGTTAATCGCAGTCTTCATCTTCTAGCGCCGCTAATAAATATCATCGCAACCATTTTGTCAAGCCTTTGCAACCGATTCGGCTTTGACGGCACGTGACAAAACAGCTAAGACATGTGAGGTTGCTGCGGCCGGATTGGATGATGGGGAACGTTTGCGGGTTGATGGCGGGTGTGTCTCGGTCAGACCCGGCTCGAGCCCTGTCGGGAGCGCGATGAGTACGAGCGGTAGTTTAAAAATGGTGACCTGTCCCGGGTGCGATGCGAAGGTTTTCATCCCCGGGGACCTCCCGCCACTTTCCACCGAGCCTTGCAAACGTTGCGGGCATCCAATCATGATGCCGATGCAACTGCGGCAGTTCGAGCTGCGCAGCAAGATCGCCTCCGGAGGACAAGGCAAGGTCTATCGCGCATACGATACCGTGCTGGAACGCCTGGTAGCAGTTAAGCTCCTGCGCAAGGAGTTGGAGAGCGACCCGGTGGCGCTGGAAAACTTTATCCGCGAGGCGCGAGCCTGTGCCTCCCTGAACCATACAAACATTGTTCACATCTACACCTTCGAAGATTTTGAGACCCAGAAATACCTCGTGATGGAGTTGGCCGATCGGGGCAGCCTGGACACCCGCATCGAGAAGCAACAACGCCTGCCGGAGCTGGATGTTTTGGATATCGGCATCAGGATTGCCTCGGCTCTGGACCTCGCCCTCAAGCATAATCTTCTGCACCGGGATATCAAACCCGGCAATATCCTTTTCAACTCGGATAACGAGCCGAAACTGGTGGATTTTGGCCTGGCCAGAAGTGTCGAAGCCGAGCCGGAGTCAACGACCGTTACCGAAGGCACTCCGTATTACGTCGCTCCGGAAAAGATCAAGCGGGAGCGCGAGACATTCCTCTCGGATATGTACAGCTTGGGCTGCACCTTGTATCATGCGCTGACGGGCCACGTGCCCTTTGAAGCGCCCAGCGTCGAGGAGTTGGTATCGGCGCATGTTCATACTCCGCTGACGGCGCCCATCCTGGTCGTCCCGGAGATCAGCCAGCTCACCAGCGATGCCTTGGTCCGGGTGCTAGCTAAGAATCCCGCCGATCGATTCCTCAGTTACGACGAGTTTGCCATGGCTCTGGAAGCGGCGCGAAGTCAATGGCTCGTCC
>JANXQE010000113.1 GCA_025356925.1 Limisphaerales bacterium
CTGGACTGCCACGAAAGAGCGCAAAGATCGCAAACAATCCTGGGCAGAAGATCGCCAAAGCCAACGGACGATGGGCTGGCCGGTGCGGATATGCTTATTTGTCCGGGATCCAGGGATGTTTGCCGGCCAGCGCAGGATTCCCGCTCCGACTGGTGGGTAGTCGTCCGCTGTCCCCAAAGAAGGCCGCCCGCTACCTCAAGCTCATCGCCCAGGCCGTTCATTGTGCCCACGCGCAGGGCATCCTGCATTGCGAGCTTAAGCCTTCCAATATCCTAGTCGATGCTGCCGGAGATCAGCCCCACGCAACCGACTTCGGGCTCGCCACCGGATCGGTCGCGTTCACCGACCAGCGCCATCCTTCCTAACACGCGTCCCGCCGCGGGTGAGCAGGCTTTCTACCGCGCCCGTTCCCAATAATTGGAGTTTTCCCTCACGAATTTGCCGTTGGTTGATTCAGCTCATAAGGAGAACTTGGAAAGCGGACGGCTCACAATTTGGCTGACGTCAGGGGCTGGGGTGTGTAAACAACTCCCACCGGCACGCAAGCTGGGAAAGCTGAAGTATGCGTTATCGACCAATCCAGTCAGAAGTGTTCATTTTGAACCGCGCCCGGCTGGCAAAGCTGTTGGCGCCCAATTCGCTCGCCATACTGAATGCGAACGATATCCTGCCGACGAACGCCGATGGCACCCTGCCGCTCCGCCAAAACTCCGACCTCTTCTATTTAAGCGGTATCGATCAGGAAGAAACGATCCTGCTGCTGTACCCCGATGCGCATGAGGAAACCATGCGCGAGATTCTCTTCCTCCGCGAAACCAACGATCTGCTGGCCATCTGGGAAGGCCACAAGCTTACCAAGGAGGAGGCGCGCAAGCGATCCGGGATCAAACGAGTGGAGTGGCTCTCTGAATTCCGCCCCTTATTTCATCGGCTGATGTGTGAAGGTGACCATGTGTATCTGAACTCCAACGAGCACAAACGCGCGGTGATCGAGGTCGAAACACGGGATGCCCGATTTGTTGAGCAGACGCAAAGACGATATCCCTTGCACGAATACCGGCGGTTGGCGCACCTGATGCACCAATTGCGCGCGGTTAAGTCGGAACTCGAGATTGATCTCCTGCGTCAGGCTTGCGCGATTACCAAGGCTGGTTTCCTCCGGGTTTGCCGGTTCGTCGAACCGGGCGTCACGGAGACCGAGGTCGAAGCGGAATACGCCCACGAATTCATCCGGAGCGGCGGCAGCTTTGCCTATTGGCCGATCATTGCGAGCGGGAGGAACGCTTGCGTGTTGCACTACATTCAGAACGATCAAACGTGCCGGAAACGGGAGTTGCTATTGCTGGATGTCGCCTCCCAATACGCCAATTACAACGCTGACTTAACCCGGACCATTCCCGTTGGAGGCCGGTTCAACCGGCGCCAGCGCCAGGTTTACCAAGCCGTGCTGCGCGTCCTGCGCGGCGCGAGCGAAGCCGCCACGCCCGGGAAACTGCCCAAGCAGTGGCAGAAAGACGCCGAAGCGCTGATGGAAAAGGAGTTGCTCGAGCTCGGCCTGTTGAAGCCCTCTGAGATCCGGAAACAGGATCCCGATAAACCGGCGCTCAAGCGATACTTTATGCACGGTATCGGCCACCCGCTGGGACTGGATGTTCACGACGTCGCCCTGACGACGGAGCCGATTCAGGCCGGCTGGGTTTTGACCGTTGAGCCGGGAATCTATCTGCCTGAGGAAGGCTTCGCCGTGCGCCTCGAAAACAACATTGTGGTCCAGGAAGGCGGCAACCTTGATCTGATGGCCGATATCCCAATCGAGCCGGATGACATCGAGGCGGCGATGAAAGGCAGACACCGCGGCCGGCCGTAGGCAGACTCTACGCTATATCTCCGTAGCGTTCGAACCTCCAACGGTTTTGGAGTGCGCCCGCTGCTGCGGCCCTTTTCGGGGAAGGGGGTAGAAGGGGGTAGACTGCTCCGCCCGGTTCCATCCCGCCGGTTGACGACTGGTAGCATTTTGCTACCGTTTGTGCATGAGTCAACCGGTGAAGGTTTCAGATGCCCTGCTGTTGGACGCACGTCTCATGGGCGAAGCCACGCAACGGTCCATTGCTGGCCAGATCGAGTTCTGGGCGAGGCTGGGTCGCGCAGTCGAGAGCCTATTACGAGGCGACCAAATGCTGGCGCTGTGTAAAGCCGGCCAGGCGAAGCCCCTCTCGGCGTGTCTGCAGTCGGTCGGTTTGGCGAATGGCCGCCACCGTCTGACCGAGCACCTCAAGTCCTCGCCTTACCCGCACTATGAACCGGCTCCTGGAGGGTTGCTCGTGAGAATCGAAGCCAACGGGAAGCGAACCACGGGGAGGTTTGTAAACCGCAAGTTCCAGCCGACTCGAGCAGGCAGGAAGTGAGCGCTCTTCGGAAGCCGTCCGGAGGTGAGTTGGACCCACTGGCTGCCTGGGGTCGCACCCTGGACCAGCGCCCGATCCTGGTTGCGTTGGCTGGGCCGAACGGCGCCGGAAAAACAACTTTCTATCACGCCCACCTGCGGCCGGTCGGGTTGCGCTTCCTGAATGCAGATGAGATCGCCCGCGAATTGGAAATTGATGCGTACGAAGCCGCTCGGGTGGTCACCGAACTCCGGCAGGAGTTGGTGAGACAGCGGGAGAGCTTCGTTCTGGAAACCGTCTTTTCAGATCCCGTGCGCGATAAGCTGAGTTTTCTGAACACGTCCGCGCAGTCGGGTTACACGGTGGTGCTGTGCTTCATTGGACTCTCAGGCCCGGAGACATCGGAGCAACGAGTGGCGATGCGTGTCTCTCAAGGAGGGCACGATGTCCCAGCTGAAAAGCTGGTAACCCGATTTCCGCGAACGCTTGCTAATCTGCAGGCGGCCATTCGCGAACTGCCCCATGTGCTGATTTTCGACAACGACGACCTGCCAGCCCCGTTTCGAAGGGCTGCCGTTATCGAGGTTGGTCGGCTGCTTTGGTCCGCCGGCTCGGTACCGAAATGGTTGAGTAAATTGTTACCGTCACCTCAGCAGGGTGAAGCTTGAATATGGCTTATCCAAGTCGCACAGAATCAAGAATTGTTACCGCATTATTGAACCTATGAAACCCATCGAAGGTTATTTCTTAATCCAACCGGACGACCTGCATTGGCGCCCGTCCAACCTGATGAAGATCCCGAATGCGGATTTTCTAGAGCGAACCGGTAGTGAAAATCTCGCGGCCCGGCTTTGGCGGTTGCCGCCGAAAAGCGCGAGCACGTTACATAAGCACCTCCGGCAAGAGGAATTTTACTTCGTGCTGGAAGGGACCGGACGCATGCGCGTTGGCGACGAAACGTTGACCGTGCCACGTTACGGGGGCGTGCTGGTAGGGCCAGCGCAGTTGCGCCAGGTGTTTAACGACACGGATGCCGAGGTGCTATGGCTCATTGTGGGGGCGCCAGAGGAACTGGAATTTCTTCAAGGCTCGAATTCCAAGATGGACCTCTCGCTCATTTATCCGGTCGATCCCAAACAATTGCCACGGGAACTGGCCGGCGTAAGTTGGCCGCCGCAAACCTGAACGAGTCCGCTCTGGTTGGGCCTGGGTACCGGAATCGCATAATTGGTCTCCTGCGGGCGCCATTCGGGGCGACCCGTTTACATTTTCCCTTTGACAATCGAAGGAGCGGCGCTACGGCTTTCCTGTCGAACATCTAGGGTTGCGTTTTATGATGAAAGAAATACCTGA
>JANXQE010000148.1 GCA_025356925.1 Limisphaerales bacterium
CGGCTGACCGACGTGTACGGGAACGTCGTGAAAGAGTTGATCGCTTGAGGAATGGCGCTGTGCGGAGGGATGCTCTCACGCTGATCTTCACCGCCGCCTCCGTGTTGCGCGTGGCGGCCGCAGATTCCAACGCGGAACAAATCGAGCTCTTTGAATCGAGGATTCGCCCGATCTTCGCCGAACACTGTTATCGGTGCCACAGCGCAAAAGCGGAAAAGTTGAAGGGCGGTTTGCGGCTGGATACGCCCGAGGCTCTGCTCAAGGGTGGCACTTCCGGACCCGCCGTCGTGGCGGGCGACCCCGATGCCAGTCTGCTCATCAAGGCGGTCCGCTATGCCGACCCGGACCGGCAGATGCCGCCCAGGAACAAAAAGCTCGCTGCGGATCAAATCGCGAGTCTCGAGGCTTGGGTGAAAGCGGGCGCGCCGCTGCCAAGCTCGGCCTCCGGCTCCAGCAGTCTGACGGACATCGCGCGCGCGCGCGCCAGTCACTGGGCCTTCAAACCAATTCAGAAGCCTGCTCCGCCGATGGTCCAGCAGCCTGGTTGGGTGCAAACACCGGTCGACAACTTCGTTCTGGCGCTACTCGAGAAAAGCCAACTCCAGCCTGCCGCCGCAGCCGACCGTCGCGTCCTCATTCGCCGGGTAACCTACGACCTGACCGGCCTGCCAGCCACGCCGGAAGAGGTCGAGGCCTTTACGGACGACCAGAGATCCGATGCTTACCCCCGGCTGGTCGAGCGCTTGCTGGCCTCGCCCCATTATGGGGAACGGTGGGGACGTTATTGGCTCGATGTGGCCCGCTATGCCGATACCAAAGGCTACCTGGCGGGCGGAGAGGAACGGCGCTATGCCTTCTCCTATACATATCGCGATTACGTCATCCGTGCCTTTAACCAAGACAAGCCCTACGACCAGTTTGTAACCGAACAAATTGCCGCCGACCAATTGCCACTCGGCCAGGACAAAAGCCCCCTGGCCGCGTTGGGATTTCTCACGCTCGGCCGGCGTTTTCTCAACAACCAAAACGACATCATCGATGATCGGATCGATGTCGTCACGCGCGGCACGCTGGGCCTCACGGTCGCCTGCGCCCGCTGCCACGATCACAAATTCGATCCCATCCCGACCAAGGATTACTATGCACTCCACGGGGTGTTCGCCAGTAGTCATGAACCCGCGGAACTCCCGCTGCTCGGTGAATTGCGTGATTCTCCCGACTACCAGGATTATTTAAAGCAGAAAGCAAAGATCCTGGCCGAGATCGAGGAATTTAAGCACAAGCAGGTTGAGAAGTTCATCGCCGAACTCCGCCAGCACGTCGGGGGTTTCCTCCTCGGAGCGCAGGAAGCCACGCGCCTCACGGATCCGGCCAAGTTCGACACCTTCGCGGGTGAGCACAAGCTCAACCCCGTCGTGTTGCGCCGATGGATAACCGACCTGGAAATTCGCGCGAAAAACCATGACCCGGTTTTCGAACCGTGGTTCCAGTTAGCCAAGCTGGGCGATTTTCCGGTTGATGCCCCGGCTCTGCTGCGTCGGCTCAGCGCTGAGCGAGGTTACAACCCGATCGTTACGAAATCGCTCGGCGGCTCCGTCACCAACTCCTTGCAGGAAGCTGCCGACGCCTACACGAAACTGTTCAAAGAGGTTGAGGCCAATTGGAAGACCACTCTGGCCGAGGCCGCGAAAGAGAACAAACCGGCGCCGCTCGGTTTGCCTGATCCGGATCAGGAGGGCCTGCGCCAGGTGCTGTACGCGGAGAACTCGCCGGACAACGTGCCGATCGCACAAGCCGAATCAATCCTGGCGCAGCCCATCAGCGACGGCACCGCACCGCTGCGCAACAAGATCGAAGCTTTGAACTGGACCCACCCCGGCGCGCCAGCGCGCGCCATGGCCATGGCCGATCGCGCGAGCCCAGCCAATTCTCACGTGCTCTTGCGCGGGAACCCCGGCACTCCAGGGGAGGAAGTACCGCGCCGATTCCTGCAAGTGCTTAGCCCCCCAAATCGGATGCCCTTCACCAATGGCAGCGGCCGATTGGACTTGGCTCGCGCCATCGTCAGTCCGGACAATCCGCTCACGCCGCGAGTGTATGTCAATCGAGTCTGGTTGCATCATTTCGGCGAAGGCCTCGTGAAAACGCCCGGTGACTTCGGTGTCCGCACCGAGGAACCCGTGCATCGGCTCCTGCTTGATTATCTGGCGGCGTCCTTCGTCGAACACGGCTGGAGCACCAAATACCTGCAGCGGCTCATCGTGCTTTCGGCAACCTACCAGCAAGGTTGCGAAGCGCAACCGGCGGACTTAACCGCCGACTCCGAGAATAATCTGCTCGCACGCATGAACCGGCGGCGGCTGGACTTTGAAGCGCTCCGCGACACGCTGCTGGCTGTCTCCGGCAGGCTTGACCCGAGCATTGGCGGCCTCCCGGTCGATCTCGAACCGGAACCGTTCTCGACGAGACGCACCGTTTACGGTCTGATTGATCGCCAGAACCTGCCGGGCGTCTTTCGCACCTTCGACTTCTCGAATCCTGATACCAGCAGCCAGCGCCGATTCCACACCACCGTGCCGCAGCAGGCGCTCTTTCTCATGAACAGCCCGTTTGTGGTTGAACAGGCGCGCAGCCTGGCTCATCGGGCCGATAGCTCCGGAGCGAAGACCAGCGCCGAAAAAGTTCAAGCGTTGTATCGGATTGTCTTCCAACGACAACCTGCCGGTGCCGAACTGGCCTTGGGCGAGAAATTCCTCGCCACACAGCCGCCAACCGAGGCCAAGCTATCGCCGCTCGAAAAATACGCGCAGGTCTTGCTGCTCTCCAACGAATTAACCTTCGTGGATTGAATCTTCGAAGAATGGGGCGTTCGCTGGCAGGGCGAAGACGCGTTTGACGTGGAAATTGTGGACTACCACTGATAATGAGGACAACGAAACTGGCTCCGATTCATCCAGGCGAAATTCTCCGGGAGGAGTTTATGAAGCCGCGCGACCTGTCGCAAAACGCGCTGGCGCGCACGTTGACCGTGCCGCCGCGCCGGATTAACGAGATTGTGCTGGAGAAGCGCAGCATCACGGCGGACACGGCTTTGCGGCTGGCGCGTTACTTTGGCACGACGGCGGAACTGTGGGCGAGTTTGCAGGCGGACTACGACCTGCGCCTGGCGCGGTCCGAAAAGGAGCGACAAATTGAACGCGACGTTGAACCGCTCGGCGAAATGCAACCGGCGATAGCGTAACGGGGCTGTGGCAGAGGCGGCGAGGACGCAAAGAGCGAACCAGGCTACCCAGTCAGCGCGTGTTTTTCACGCAATTAGCGTGAAAAACACGCATCTTGTACATGAGCTGCCTTCAACTGAACAGTGTACTTGGATGGGTTTTGCATAAAAATGGATTGGCACATTTGATGCGTGTCGGAGCATTTACCAGATAAACCATTCCACTATGAGCAAGCTAACCCGGGATGTCGGTTTACGCTGGAATAAGTCCGCCTTCCCAGTGCTCCAATAGCGGGACAGAAGGTAAGCCTGGTTCCAACCCCGACACTATTTATTCTAATGGAAGAGCCTCCAGCCATCCCAATGTTGCTAAAGCCTACCCGAGAAACCCCGCCATTCCTTGTCTTCCAGCATTGGCATGGTGCGACTTATCCGTTTGTGGTTTCATGTCGGAATTTAGCAAGAGACGGTCAACAGTTTATCTCCCCGGTCGTTTTCGTCGATGGCCACGCTGCAAATCATGATTTTACAAAAACCATCCACGCCAACCCCGACTTTTGCAGCGAACCGGCTAAGGATTGGGTTTGGTATATCCCGAAGCAGTGACCGTCCGTAACGGGGTCAGTTGCGCCCATTCGAATACTCTTCTCTCCAGGGGCCGCCAAAGCGGAGGAAAATGTGCGAATGCGTGCAACTGACCCCGTCAGGGCAGCCCGCTGGCTTTCTGGGCCAGTTCCTTGTTTGCCAAGGAGTATCGTAGCAGGTAAGGTGGCCAAGGCAGTATGAACGACCGAATTGTCATTGATCCGAAAGTCTGCCACGGCAAACCCGTGGTGCGGGGTACGCGCATGCCGGTGGCCTTAATCGTCGGCAGCTTGGCCGGGGGCATGAGTTTCGAAGACGTTCAACGGGAATACGCGCTGACCTTGGAGGACATCCGCGCGGCGCTGAAGTTCGCTGGGGAGTTGGTCGAGCAGGAGCAGTACCATCCTTTGCCGGGCTGACCCGTCTCCATGCGCTTCCTGCTGGATGCCAATATGCCCCGGTCGACGGCTGGAGTCGTACAGCGTCTTGGCCACGAGACCGTCGATGTTCGTGATATTGGTCTGGCTGGAGGCGAGGACAAACAGATTGCCGCCTATGCCAAGGAACACGCCCTCGCGCTCATCACCCGCGATTTCGATTTCTCAGACATTCGCAACTATCCGCCGGCCGAGTTTGCCGGGATCATCGTGCTCGAACTACCGGAGGATGCGGTCGCCGCTACCGTGGTCAAAACCATTGAGTCCTTCCTGTCCCAGCCCAAGTTGCTCTCCCAACTCGTAGGTCGGCTGGCCATCGCGGAATCGTGGCGGGTACGGTTCCGGCCGGCGCTTTCCTGACGGTTCCTGACATCGTTTTGTGGCTTTTCTTAACGGGGTCGTAACGGGGTCATAACGGGGTCAGTTGCGCACGTTCGAATACCCTTCCCTCCAGGGGCTGCCAAAGCGGAGGAAAATGTGCGAATGCGTGCAACTGAC
>JANXQE010000152.1 GCA_025356925.1 Limisphaerales bacterium
AGTTTTGCCTTGGCGACGGTGCTTCAGCCTCGCGTGGCGAGTGGAGAGCAGCAGTCGGATTCCGGTGGCGTCCTCAAGATTCTGTTGGGTGACAGTCGGCGGCTTTTTGCCGACCAGTTTCTGGAGCAAGCCGACGTCTCCTTCCATAGCGGGTACTATCCTTCAATCTTCGACGAACGCCAGGCTCCCAAAGATACGCGTCACATGGCCACCCAGGACGGAAGCCCTGAGGCCGAAGAACACGAAAAGAAAATGGATTTTCTGGGACCGCCCAGGGACTGGATCGAGCGTTTTGGCCGAAATTTCCTAATCACGGAGCACACCCATCTCCAGGGTGGCAACGAACGGGAAATCCTGCCCTGGCTGCAGATTTCGGCGGATCTCAACCCGCACCGGATCGACACCTACGCCGTCGCGGCTTATTGGCTGCGAAACTCCTTGGGCAAGGTGTCCGAGGCCGAACGGTTTCTCCGCGAGGGGCTGAGAAACAACCCAACCAGTTATGAGCTCTGGTACGAACTGGGGCTTTTGTACAGCGAGAATCGTCACGACGCGGCGCGAGCCCGCAACGCCTGGGAACTGGCGCTGCGATATTGGCAGAAGCAGGAGCCCGGCCAGACCGAACCCGACCTGATCGGCTATGAAAGGATCCTGGTGCGTTTGGCCGACCTCGAACAACGGGCCGGTAACCTGAACCGAGCCGTCGAATACTTCAAGCTGGCGCTCAAGAACTCGCCCAATCCTGAAGCCGTCCGTCAGCAAATTGCCGAACTGGAACAGCGAGCAGGCACAAGCCCCGGAACCAATTCACCGGGTACCGCGGGCCAGTAGGCTTCGTGGGTTCTAAGGGAAACGGCATACCGCTCGCAACGCGACTGCGTTTGGCTTTGAGTTCCGTGGTGAGGTTTGGTTTAATTCCTTGGCAATGAAAAAGCGGCGTGCCCAAATCCTGCGACGGACCAAGGAAACCCAAATCCTGGTAAGGCTCACAATCGATGGAATTGGGCGGGCGTCAGTCCGCACGGGCATACCTTTTTTCGATCACATGCTCACGCTGTTCTGCAAGCATGCGGTGGTTGATCTTGACCTGAGATGTGACGGGGATTTAGCGGTAGATGCCCATCATACCGTCGAAGACTGCGGCCTTGCGCTCGGGCAGGCGTTTCTGAAGGGGTTGGGCAGCAAAGCAGGCATCCGCCGTTATGGGGCCGGCTTTGACCCGAGAAACCCATCGAGCGGGGAGGCCTATGTGCCGATGGATGAATGCCTGGCGCGTTGTGTCATTGACTTCAGTGGGCGACCGTATCTGGTCTGGCGCGGTTTGACTCATTTTGCGCAAAAACGGATCACCCCGCTCGAGAAGTTGCAGGATATGTCCAGCGCCTTCCGGTTTGGCCTCGCGCGCGAGTTTTTTCAGGCCTTTGCCAATGAAGCGCGGTGCAACCTTCATTTGGAGCTGCTGTATGGAGACGAGCCTCACCACATTTCGGAAGCCCTGTTCAAGGCGTTTGCCAAAGCCGTAGACGTTGCGTGTCAGAGAGATCCGCGCATCGCCGGGCGCTTGCCCTCGACCAAAGGAAAACTCTGATCCCGGTTGAATAGTCGCCGAGCGGCTACCGTCGAAACGATGACAGAATTAGATCATTCCTCGGCAGAGGATCCGGCGCTAGTGCGAGCCGCGCAATCCGGAGAAATGGCCGCCTTCGAAGAGTTGGTGGCTCGGCATCGCGATAAGATTTACGCCCGAGCCTACAGCATGATGAGGAATGAGGAGCAAGCACTTGATCTTTCTCAGGAAGCCTGGGTGAAAGGCTGGCAACGATTGGCCCAGTTTCAGGGCGAGTCCAGTTTTGGAACCTGGATGACCCGAATTGTGATCAATCTTTGCCTGGACCAGTTGCGCAAACACAAGCGACAGCGTACAGAGTCTATCGAAGAAATGAGCGAGGAGTCGGGCGGAGTCGAAAGACAGATGCCGGTGGTGACGCCGAACCCGACCGCAGGGCTGGAACGCGGCGAACTGCGACAACGCATTGATCGGGCGCTTGGGCAGTTATCGCACGAGCATCGAACGGTCCTGGTGTTGCATGAATTTGAAGAATTGGAATACAAAGAGATCGCGAAGGTAATGGGCTGCTCAATCGGCACGGTGATGTCGCGTTTGTTTTACGCCCGTCGAAAGATGGCGGGCCTGCTGTCGGATTTGAAGAAAGAGAATTGGAAATGACGGAGTATCAGAATCAATTGAAACTGCAATCGCACCTCGACGGTGAATTGTCCGAGGCCGAGGCTAGCGAGGTCGTTAGTCTACTGGCTCGGGATCCGGAGGCGGTGGCACTGCTGGCCGAGTTGCGTCAAACGAGCGAGGCTCTGGTTGGGTTCGAGGACGGCATCCGGCTGCCCGAGTCGCGCGACTTCTTCTGGTCGAAAATCCAGCGCGAGATCGAGGGGCAGCACAGTCCTGCGCCGGAACGGACAAGCCCCGTGCCGTGGTCGGCGCGGTTGCGCCGGCTCTTGATGCCGGCGACGGGTTTCGCGGTAGTTGCCCTCCTGGCCTTGGTCGTGACCAGGGAGACTGGTAGCGGCCCCGCTCAGTCAAGCGTCGAGACCTCCCTGGCTGATTCCGGCGCGCTTGTATACCACGATTTTTCGGCCAGGGCGACTTTTGTCTGGCTAGCGTATCCGGCCGACGATGAGTTTTCGGAGGAAGATGAAGGAGCGGGATTCGAATAATCATGAGATGTAAGCTATTCCCGACGGCCACTCTCCTTTGGCACATCGCGGTAGTTGGATCGCTGGGAGCCAGTGTTTCCAAGGCGCAAGGTGCCGATCTGAAGTTTCAGGTTCAGTTAGTTTGGGCGACTGACGACTCGCGTCCACCGACGGGCAAAGACTACAAACCGGTGGAAGGCGGCATAAAAAGCCAGCTTAGAGCCTTGAAATGGAAAAACTATTTCGAGGTCAAACGTATCGATTTTACCTTGGCTGCGGGCTCGCAAAAGAGGGTGGCGATAAGCGAAAAGTGTGAGCTGAATGTAAGGGATTTATCTGGCTCGAATGTGGAGGTCATTCTTTTTGGCAGAGGGAAAGAGGTCGCCAGGGTCAAGCAGGCGCTGCCAAAAGGTGAGATTCTGGTGCCTGGGGGCAACGCTCCTAACGAAACCGCCTGGCTGGCGATTGTAAAGAGGGTTGACTAATTCGATGGCGGGCCGCCAAGCCCGCGCAACCACCGCGGGCGAACCCGGTGTCCCGACGCTGACATTTCATCGGTTACAGCTGCCATATTTACCACATCTTTACCCTCCAAAACGTCGGTGCTCTTGCCGCCAGGGGCAGTGAGATGACTTGTGGGTCGTTGGTCAGCGTCACTGAAACAACTGATTGCCAACTACCCGCTGCCAGGTCGGACAGTTCCTGAATTTCGTGCACGAAACCCACATCTCCATGGACTGTGAGGACCAGGTTCGTTCCGTTTGGGACAAGCTCCAATTGCGGTCTCCGGAGCGACGCTTCGGAGCGCGGGTCATCGCTAAAATCCGGGATGTTGTTGTGATTGGCGTCGTTGAGATCATCGATCGACAAAACATAAACTGCGTAGGGAAAGAACGTAGCCTGGTCGTTGTCGTCATCGAATTCCAGGTACCCGTAGTAATTTGTCGGCCAGGTCTCATCCCTTTCCACAAGGTGGCTCACATAGCTCAAAGCCTGTTGCGATTCATTCGTCCAGACGCCCGCCCGGAACGTCAGGTCGTTAAACCGGTTCGCCGGCGATTTCGTAAAGTCCACCGAGCCGCCCATGAGGCTTTCCGGGCGGCCGGTCTGGGCAAGCGTCACAGTCCCGCTGACATTCGTCGTGGTGGGCGTATAGGTCACTGTTCCCTTATACTCGATAATCTCAAAGGCGAGGCTGAAGGTCACTGACTTAAACGGCATGAGCTTCATACTCAGCGCGCACCAGCCGTCTTTCGACCCGGCATGACGATTCCAGGTCGCTGTCGTGACCCCGTCTCCATAAACGGGCAGGCGGTAGGCACCAGTGGTACTAAGGTTGGTGACTCCCTGGCTGACCTGAAAGAAATCAGGATAGCCGTCTTTGTTGGCGTCCCCGCCGTCGGGCACATCCATTACGATCTCTCCCGAAAGAGTGTCTCCCAACAATTCATCCACCAGGCTGAGGTACGCGGAATGCGTATAGCCGCTGTCGAAGCAATCTAAAGCCAGTTCGCCGTTGTTGACGTCGCGTGTCGACGTGAGGTCGAGATAGTAATTCCCATCCGGTTCCAGGCCACGCTGAAACCGTATCGAGTAACAAAACGCCGTAGCCTGGGCAGATTCCGAGCCCCGACTTGTTAACGCGGAAATGGACAGAATCCCCGCAAGCAAACAACCGAGTAGTTGCATAGATAAACTCCTTATTTAACGCGGCTGCAATCGAAACACTTATGAGCCAACTTGTCAACCATACTCCGTGGTTGGCGGCTGGGTAGGCTACCGAGGGCGCTCGGAACGTAGGGCCGATGTTCAGTCTATCAGTATCGGTCCGAATCGTCGCAGGCCACGACGAAATTGCAGGAGCGCAGCCTTTAGGCTGGCGAAACGTCCAA
>JANXQE010000197.1 GCA_025356925.1 Limisphaerales bacterium
CCCGCAACTCGGCTCGCAGCCGTCGGGTGCCGTAGCGCCCGGCATGGCGCGTGTAGGCGGCCCAGGCCGGGACTTGCCAGGCCGGTGCCGGCGCGGGCGCGGTCTTACGCCACTGGTAGTAGCCGCTCGCACTCACGTCCAACACGCGGCAGAGCGCGGCCACGACAAGTCCGGAAATATTACGACGTTGTTCAGCCAGTGAAACCTCTTTGTCCACAAGCGCATCAATAATCTTGCCGCGCAATTCCGCCGTTACCTTTTCAAAGTTGAAACTTGTGGTGACGCACTCGACTAGCGGCCGATTGGCCTGCGGTGTCCAGTCCCGCGCCGCTTCGCCCAGCGCGTCAAGCTCCGCGGCCTGTCCGCCGGCGCCGAAAAAGTCCGCCGCGTCCTTAACGGCCTTGCCGTTGACGTTCGGCAATTCAAGCAACCGCACGCGGCTTGCCACGGTATGCAGTTTTGTGGCCACGTCAGCAGCGTGCTTGCGGCCCGGAGCGTCTTTGTCTGCGATGATGATCACCTCAGCGCCTTTCAACGTCTCGCCGTAGGACTCTTGCCACTTGCCAGCCCCTCCCGGGTTGCATGTCGCAACGAAGCCGTTGTGCTCCATTGCCAGAACGTCTTTCTCACCCTCGCACACATAGACAGGCTTGCCTTCCTTCACGCCGGCGATCACTTGGGGAAGACGAAATAAAACGCGACGCACCCCCTTTGTCTTCCAGGCCCAGCCCGCTGACCCAGCCGGGTCCGGACGTCGCTGCCGGAAGTCTTTCGGGTCAAAGCGGCAAACCTGAAACAGAAGATTCCCGGCCTCGTCCTGGTAATCGTAGATCTCAACAATCTGTTTCGAGTGGCCGTTGCGATCTGATTTGATGTTGAACAAATCGGAGAGACTCGAGCCCATTGCGGCAGTGATCACCCCGGGGGAGCACCCGGCATGACAGTGAAGCAAGATCCGACCGTCTTTGCCTTCGGTGATGCTCAGTGATGGGTTGGCGTCATCGTGGGCCGGACACTTGGCCTGCCAGCCCTCTCGGGTTTTGGTTACGCCTTGGAGCTTTGCGATGAACTCCGTTTCTTTCATCTTGAACCTTTTCTAGCGCGGCTCGGAGTCTCACTTCAACCGATTTCGCCATGTCGCTTTGGCAACGTGGCGCGGCGAGTTCTTGCTAAGGAAAACATCTCCCGCAACTCCTGGTCGGTTAGATCCGGCCACCCACGGCGCGCGAATTCCAAAGCTCTCAATTGGTCGGGATGAAGGACCAGCCACGCCCGCATTGCCGATACTTTGTCAGCCGCAAGAATTGCTGCCATGATGAACTTAGAACCAGAGTCTTTGGCCCTGTGAAATTGTCTGTGGCCCGAGATGAGGAAGAACGGGTCCTCTGGCACGAGTTGCCGTCGGTCGAGACGTAATGTGGTCTCGATGCTTGCACAAACTGCGACTGGCAGATCCTGCTCCCCTGGTCCGAGGGCGGATTCAATTTGGCCCAAGTGATCGGCTCGAATGTTGGCGACAGGAATTTGGTCCGGGGAGAGCATCCTGATTGCCTGTGACACCCGATTCATGCCGCCTCCTGCTGGCCGCCACGTTGTTTGCGCAGCAAAGCCTTTTCGACTGATGGCCAATGGTATATGCAGCGCCGACCGATGCGAACAAAAGGTACAATTCCGTTCGCCTTCCAGTCTTGCCAGGTTCGCCGAGAGACTGGCACTTTTGTCAGGACAGTACGCTCATCGATGAACCGATCGAGAAACTCCTCGCGAGTGGAGGATTGGTCTCTAGAACTGAACCCAGGCGTGTCCTCTGTCGTCGATTTCTGCGCTGTCTTTCGCATGCACGCACACTAAAGCAGCGTGCCGCGCAGAAATAGAGTCGGGGGGAAAAACTTCGAATCGGCTTAGAACAACCTGGAGTAGAGCTTATCTATCTCTCGTACGCGTCCGGTGAAGGCGCTCAGTGCCGGGCGAATAAGATCGGGGTCATCGGGCTCCCCGTTGCGCTTCAAAAAGGCCAATGCGCTTCGCCCAGATGGTGATCTGTCGAATCGGACTCCTCTGGCACGTAGTTCGTACGCGGACAGCCCAAGCCAGAATTCTTTAGGAACAGTGTCGTGACCAACCGTGCACCTCATCATCGCTGGCTTTCGCTTCAGCTCTGATTTAAGCCCCGCATACCGCTGGTGTGGTGGGAATCTGACCGACTTACACCCAGTCATTTCCTGGACAGCAGCCGGCAGAGCCACGGTTTGTTGCTGTCCCCAATAAGTCACGCAATCCTGCTCCAGCTTGCGCCTGTTTTCTTCCCTTACGGCATTGGCGAACCGGCTCAGGACTCGTTCAAGATTGTTGTTGGCTGGAATCCAACACATGGCAAACGGCGGATGGCGAGCGGGGACTGTTAGCACGCCGCTTATGGTTCGCTCATGAAGATTAGGGTCGATGGTTTCAGCCCAGAGGTCCGGATACTTCGGCCGGTCTGCCGACAGATTTGGCTGCTTTGAATCTGGGAACAGCCTCCAGGTGAGCTCAGCCTTGAATTGCCTCTCCAGCGCTTCCGAAGGTTGTCCAAGCTCGAAAGTCACAACAACGTAAATGCCCTGTTGAGCCGCCGCGGGCAGGATTGGAAAGCACGGTGCCTTTACCGGCAACAAGTTGCCTATTCCAGACCAGGCGCTTTGGGTAATGGTTTCGCCCGCTTCGCCTTTGCTGTCGCGCACTAATTCACGAATCGAAACGTCCATCAGAGAATACCCCTCAGATCTCAATTGGCGGGGTAGAAACGGAGTCACTCCGGCGACCACGCCCCGTCGCTCCGAGCCGAGTTGCACCCAATTCAAGTCAGGAGAGCACCCAGCAAGAACCAAGTGGCCCCACCTGAGGACGGGATCATGCTGGCCCAGTGGTAGCCAGTCGCGCTCACTGCGGTGCGGGGGCTTCTTTGAAAAGGGTACGCGTCTGACTTTGGGCACGACGGATTGAGCGAACGGCAGGGTAAGGCGTGTTATCTCGATATCGAGCTTGAGAGGATCCTTGATATTGGCCAGCGTCTCGCGCACGCGCCTGTTATACTGGTCGGGCCCTGCCTCTTCCATGATCACTTTTGCCGCTGCATGCAGTGCAGGGTAAGACTTCGTTCTCCTGAGTGTCTCCCACGGGCCAGCGGACGGATTCAGGCGAAACTGCTGAAAACCTGGGGCGTACCACCAGCA
>JANXQE010000204.1 GCA_025356925.1 Limisphaerales bacterium
TCCTTTTCCATGAAGAACAAGTGGGTCCACTCGAAATCGTTGTCATCGGCGGCATCGAAGGGTTGACGCATGAATTCAAGTACATCCAGCAACCGCGCTCGGACTTGCCCGATTAACCCTTTCTGCCGCAGGGCGCTCGAACCGACGACGACAACGATTTCGAGTGGACCCACTTGTTCTTCATGGAAAAGGAAAACACCATCAAGCTCGCCTATCCGCGAATAGTTGAGATTGGGATCTCGGATTCAGCTTCAAACCCCGCGCTTGCTCGAACGCCTCCCGTGATCGAGGATTAGATCGTTCCTGACTTAACCTGAGCCATGCGCGAACGTTTGTCATTTTGCCTGAACCTCAGCTTGTTGGTTGCAGCCACAAGTTCCGCGAGCGATTGGCCACAATTCCTCGGCCCCAATCGCGACGGCGTCTATGACGGCTCTGATCTCACCGATGCCTGGCCCGCCGGCGGGCCGCCCGTGGTCTGGCAGAAAGGTGTGGGCCACGGATTCAGTGGTCCGGTTGTTGCCGACCACAAGTTGATTCTTTTCCATCGCGAAAACGCTCAAGAGATTGTCGCGTGCCTGGATGCCCGGACGGGTAGCCCCGTCTGGAGCTTCGCGTATCCAACAAGTTACCAGGATGATTTCGGGTTCGACGACGGCCCACGGGCCACACCGAGCATTTCCGGCGGACGCGTGTACACCTTCGGCGCTCAGGGGATGTTGCATTGTCTTGAGGCTGGAAGCGGCAAGAAGGTTTGGAGCGTGGATACCAAAACCGAGTTTGGAGCCGGCAACGGTTTCTTTGGATTGGCCTGTTCGCCTTTGGTCGAAGGTGATGGGGTCCTTTTAAGCATTGGTGGACCCAAGGGCGCGGGCATTGCGGCTTTCAACAAAGCCAACGGCAAACTTCTCTGGCAAACGTCCGACGACGACGCTGGCTATTCATCGCCGGTCGCCGCAACCATCGGAGACCGCCGATATGCATTCTTCTTCACCCGTGAGGGATTAATTGCCATCGATCCCGCGAAGGGGAAGATTCTCCATCAGTACCCCTGGCACTCGCGTAATCGCATGTCGGTGAACGCTGCGACACCGTTGATCGTCGGTGACAGCATTTTCCTTTCCGCCTCTTACGGTACGGGCGCCGCCTTGCTGCGCTTGCGGGACCAACAGGTCGAGAAAACCTGGTCCGACGACGACATACTTTCTAATCACTACGCTACCAGCGTTGAGTTGAATGGCTTCCTGTATGGCATTCACGGCCGGACCGATCCTGGTTTTAGTCCGCATCCAAGGCTGCGCTGTGTCGAGCTCAAGACTAAAAGGGTTTGTTGGGAGACGGATTCGATCGGCGCGGCGAGCCTCACGCGCGCCGGAAGCCAGTTGTTGATCCTGACCGAGAAAGGCGAACTCGTGGACGCCGCTGCCAACCCGGATAGTTTTCAGCTAAAAGCGCGTGCCCGGATTTTGTCTTCCGAAGTTCGTGCGTTCCCCGCCGTAGCTGATGGATTTTTCTATGCGCGCAGCAAAGACCAACTGGTCTGCCTGGACCTGCGCAGGGCCAATGAAAAATGAAGCGAAGCCTGCTTGCTCTTCTGGGCGCTTTGGTTTGCCTTGCCTGTCACTCGGCCGAATCCCGATTGGAGGTGGCATCATTCAGTTGCGATGTGACACCGCCGATCGGCCACCCGCTGTGCGGAGGATGGATTAAACCCTTGGAAGCGATTGATGAGCCGCTCCTGGCGAAAGGAGTTTTGATTTCTGACGGTAACAGTCGATACATCCTTTGTGCCGTGGACTGGTGCCTGCTGCAGACGGGCGCCTACGACATGTTCAGGCAGAAGCTGGCCACCGCTGTCGGCGTTCCCCCATCTCACGTTGCGGTGCAAACCGTGCACCAGCACAACGCCCCCGTCGCTGATGTGAATGCGCAACACTTGCTGGATCAGATCCCTGGAGCACCGCGGCATCTGGATCTCAATTTCATGAGGGACGTCACGGATCGTGTCGCCGCCGCGGCCAGAGCCTCGCGCCAACAATTGAAGCCTTTTACCCACATCGGCTTTGGCAGCAACCGCGTGGACCACTTCGCCTCCAACCGGCGTGTCCGCCTCAACGACGACAAAATTCATCCACGGTATTCCTCCACCACCGATCCGTTGATGCGGGCCGCTCCCGAGGGCCTAATCGATCCCTGGCTGCGGACGGTGACCTTTCTTGACGGGAGCCGTCCCTTGGTTCGGCTTCATTACTATGCCAGCCATCCTCAAAGCTACTACGGAGATGGGCGCGCCACGTCAGATACGGTGGGGCTGGCACGTCAGCGCATGGAGCGGGAAGAAGGCATACCGCAGATCTATTTCACTGGCTGCGCCGGCAACATCACGGCGGGCAAATATAATGATGGTTCGCCCGCTGCTCGGGTTGAGCTGACGGACCGGATCTACGTGGCGATGAAGCACGCGATCGCTACCAGCCAGCGTGTCCCAGTCACGTCCTTGGAATGGGAGACGCGCGAGGTTAGGTTCCCCCTTCGCGCCGAACCGGAGTGGCTTGCCGAGACATCGCGCCGCACAATGTCCGACACAAACGCGGCGGTGGTGGCGAGGTTGGAGGCGGCGCTGAATCTTGCGTGGAGGGAACGCGTGGAGCGGCAGCCCGGGGCCGAGATCAGCCGGCTCACGGTCGGACCCGTGAATCTGCTGCAGCTCCCGGGCGAGGCGTTCGTGGAATATCAACTCTACGCTCAGAGCCTCATTCCCCGCGCCTTTGTTGCGGTTGCGGCCTATGGTGAGGCCGGGCCGGGCTACATCTGCACCGATGCTTCCCTCGACGAGGGCGGCTATGAGCCGACTGAATCGCGAGTGGCGGCCCCAACGGAGTTCCTCCTGAAGGCGGCGATGGCCAAATTATTCGAGCCACGACCGGATCTCGTTTTCCCTCCAACTTACGCCGACAAACTGCACCTGCTGGCCTGGCGCGATCAAACCGGGCTGGAACACCCGGTTAAAACCCCGGAGGAATGGGCCAAGAGGCGTGCTCACATTCTGGCCAGCATGCAGTTAGTCATGGGCGAGTGCCCGGATGCCTCGCAACGGGTGCCGCTGGACGTTCGTATCGTGCGTTCCGAGCACATCGGGAAATTGACCCGAAAAAAGATCACGTTCGCAGCCGAGGCGCAGGACAGGGTGTCGGCGTTTCTGCTGCTGCCGGATGCGCTGAAGGGCAGGGCGCCAGCCATGCTCTGTCTCCACCAAACAACCGGCATGGGCAGTGCGGAGCCAGCGGGGCTGGGCGGCTCGGAAAATCTGCATTACGCCCAAGAGCTGGCGGAGCGAGGTTACGTCGCCCTTGCCCCCGACTACCCGAATTTTGGCGACTACCACGTCGACCCATATGGCGAAGGGTACGCGAGCGCTACGATGAAGGGCATTCGGAATCACAGCCGCGCCGTAGACTTGCTGCAGTCACTCTCCGAGGTTGACGGAGATCGAATCGGCGTCATCGGCCATTCACTTGGGGGTCACAACGCGCTTTTCGTGGCGGCGTTTGATCCTCGGCTTAAGGCGGTCGTCACTAGCTGCGGGTTCAATTCTTTTTTTGCTTACCGAGGCGGCGATCTCGCCGGATGGAGCCACCGTGGTTACATGCCGCGCATCGCGTCGGTCTACGGCAATGACGCCAAGCAAATGCCGTTCGATTTTACTGAGGTTCTGGCGTCGGTCGCCCCGCGAGCTGTTTTTATCAGCGCGCCGATGGACGATTCGAATTTCCTGGTAACGGGCGTCATGGATTGCGTGGCTGCGGCCAAACCAGTTTACGGACTTCTGGGAGCTGCCGACCAACTCGTTGTGCAGTACCCTGCCGGCGGACACGACTTTCCCCGCGAAGCCCGCTCGAACGCCTATCGCTGGCTCGACCGGATGCTCAAACACTGACTGCTTCCGACCGGCCGTTTGGGGTTTCAATGCGCGTCCAACCGTATCCCCACTAGAACCTTATTCGTCACATCCAACTCGGCGGTCCAAACCCGGAACCGAACATACTCACTGAGCGCGTAAGAACCAGGGCGATGAACTTCCCAACCTGCGACGGTTTTTTCGGCCGGTAACGAGTTGGCGTTCATTGCCTGCATGAGCTTATCCTGGGTCATTTTCAACGAAATGGTTCCCAGCCAGCTCAGCTCCTTGAGCGAAATTCTGGCAAAGGGCACATCGGTGTTTGGTTTGAGATCCTCGTGGATCCAGAAGCTATCTACCACAATTCCTCGGGAGGAGTATTCAAACGCGTCGGCATAGATTATCCAGTGCGTGCCCTTCACTCGCCAAAGCCGCGCGCCGTTAGCGTGGCCTCCAGTGATTGGTTTACCCGGGCCCAGGCGTGCCTCCAGGCCCGGCATGGTGGTATACCCCACCTGCACGCGCGCGATGCGTGCAATCAGCGGAATGCTCGGCTGCTCAACGCCGTTCGACGTGGGCCCACACAGCGCGAGCATGGCTGCTACCGCTCCAGCGGCAATTCTGAGCGCTGGCTGAACTGGCCCTCTAAATATTTCCCTCGGTCTGGTTTCGCTGTTCATTATCGAGTCGGTCTCACTGCAACTCCTGTTCAACGGCTGCCGGCTGTTGTGTCAGAGGATCTGGTCTGGTTCGGCGGTCCCGGAAATGCAGACCCAGCAGCGCACAGCCGGTTAAGGCGTAGCCGACCACAAACCCGGGCGCCGCGAGGAGTCCGAAGTGATTCTGCACTCCCTGGGCCGTGAGGTCGTAAGCGTGAATGATACCGACCGCCGAGAGCAGAGCGCCGGCAAAAGACCAGAGCGCGGCCTTGAACAGCTCGCGGTCGATGCTATGCGCGATGATTGCGGCGAGAATCATCGAGGTAAGGATGAATCCCTGGGACAACGCGATCACGCCGTGAACGAAAAGATCGGCGCCGAACCTGGGTGCGGTTTGGAACAGCGTCGAACCAGCAGCGCGGATCGACGCCTCAATGAGCAATAGTGCCCAGATTGCCAGCGAAGGCATGAGGCCGATTGCCACCGCCAGCGCGTGGGCTTTGGGTGTCTCCTGAAAAGCTTGCGCGGTCATGATCACGCTGATCCAAACGAGAATGCCCAGAGTCGCTTCCATCGGGATGTAATGAAGTACGAGGCTGACTCCGCCGAAGACACACAGGAGGCTAATGATAATCCCGTTGGCTGCCGAGTAACCGGCCCGCGCGCCCATCGCTTTCCATCCCGGGTGTCCGATGTAGAGCGTCGTCGGGAAGGCACTGCCGAAGCATGCGGCACACAATGTTCCAATCCCATTTGCCAGCAACGACGAGCGCGTTTGATAGCGATCTCCCGCCGCCTCGGCGCTTTCCAAGTTCTGCAACGATCCAATCACCGTGAATAAGCCCATGGGGAAAATCACCGCCAGGAATCTCCAACCGATCCCTGAGGAAAGACTCGAGGCCAAATCATGAAAAACCGGGATGAACGGGTAAAAATGGAACGCGACCGGTTGCGTGGAAGGTTGGAAGAAATCATGGCCGGCAAAGCGCAAGCCCCAGGCGATGAGCGTGCCGAGGAGCACCGCGGCTAATCCGATTGGAAGATTGAGCGGTAACCGGATGCGTGAGGCATAACCAATCAGGATCAACATCATGGGAAAGAAACCAACCACCGGATTGGCAAACAGTTGGAAAACAAACCCCATCGCGATGAGCGTAACCGCTACTCCGGCCAGGGCCGAGAGTAAGGCAGCCCGGGGTGTATGCCGTCTCAGCCAATCGCCGCAGAAAGCACCGATGAACTCCATCACGCCGCTCAGAAAACACGCCAATAATCCAGCCTGCCACGCCAGCGTCGGATTCTTTGTTTGCTGGTACACCGGCCCCATGATGAGAAAGATGAAGGCCATCACACTCGGGGTATTGATGCCGTAAGGCAAAGCCGTCACATCATCCCGGCCGGTTTTGCGGGCGAGCCGCCGTGCTTGCCAGGCGTAGAAGAGGTTCCCTACCAGGATCGACAAGGCAGCCCCCGGCAGGATTCGACCATTGATGAGCGCCGGGGGAAGACCGCAAACCGTCCCGCCCAATACTGAAATAACCATCAACTGCAAAAGATTATCGAGGAACAGGCCGAAGAACCCGTCAATGTCGCCGCGCACGAACCAGGGATGTGTCGCCGGGCTCACGCGGATTGGTCACCGGTCGTCTTGGCCCATGGCCGTGTCGGATGTTTCAGGTTTCGATCACGGGGTGTCGGTTGCATGTTCAGGATCGGAATGGGCGAAGCATAGACGAGCCGCGCCGTCTCTGCAGTTGTAAAGCGGTCCTGACTGAGCGATTATATCAAAGCATGAAAACGGGACTGTTATTGGTTATTGGTTTGGCCGGTATTGGTTTGTTTGCAGGGTGCGACACGGTGCCCCCGGGAGTCGAGCGCGGGCCGCACAACACGATGGCCTATGATGTCTTGGTTGACTCTTCTCCTCCGGGCGCGCGAATCGAAGCCAATGGGCAGATCATCGGCAGTGCCCCCTTGCACCTCAAGATTTTCGGCGACACGGATGGGACCTTCCATGATTTCGGTTCGTATTATTACATTGTTCGGGCCCTGCCCGGGAGTACCAATCAGTTCGTCCAGACGCGGGTGTTCCGCACTGGTCGCATGTTTACTCCCGAGGACCACATCCCGCAGAGAATTGATTTCGACATGAACCAGCCGAACCCTTATCCGTATGGTGCGCCGGGTTACCCGTACCCCGCTTACCCGCCGCCGCCGTACTATGGACCTCCGGTCTATTACGGAGCGCCGGGTTATTATGGCCCGGGCGTCCAGTTTTATTTCGGACCTAGATATTACCGCCATTGGTAGACACCCTGCGACCAGCCGGTCACTGAGAGTCTGGCAGGTTGCTAGTTGAAACAGGACTGCGGCACTGTACGGAACACGGCTGGGCTCAGCCACCACGGTTCGGTTTGTCCAGCGGGGAATTGTTCGGTGGCGGTGACCAGTTTTCCGGGGTGTTCACGTACGTTGCCCACCCGGTAGGCGTCCGCGAAGCAGTAAAAGCCGATGGGCAACACCGCCCCGTCGGGCGTCAGCGCCTGGGCGCTGTATTCGTGTCGTTTGGCGTCTCGGAAAACCCGCGCGCGGACCCAGCCGAACTTCCAGTTGTAGTGGACCCGAATTATATCGTTCTCGTAAACCGGGCAGCCTTGCTTGTCGAACAGCCCTGTCCACCGATCGAGCATCGCCGAGACTTCAGGCTGAACGTCGGTATAAAAGAAGGAGTGGGACTCCGGGTCCCACACCCGGTAAGCCAACGGTTGCACCAGCGGGTTCTGTGTCTTATTCATAGACTGTGTATGAATCTAAGACAGTCCTGGGCGTTCTGCACGTCCAACCATTACGGACAGGCGTCGGGTCTCCCTCGGACCTGAACGACCGAACCGTTTGTCTCCCTGAATAGCTCCAGAAATGGAGGTGAACACCTCAGGCGCCGGCGGCCGACAAAGCCCGAGCGGGTTCTTCCTCAGGCACCTCAAGGAACTACATCCTCCGCTCGGAGGGGCCTCAGAAGCCGCTTGCGGCTCGCCAGGCGCTGGACAACTATGCTGATGTGAAGATCGCAAATCGGGCGCGCCGCTCCGTCATTAGCCACCTCCACCAGCACCGCCGAGGCAATAGGGAACTGGTTTTTTTGTGCATTTTGTCATTCGCTGTCTCGTTGCGCGCGGCGCCCAAGGCCATTTCTTTTTCGCAGTCCTCTGATAATCCTGAGGTCTACGATTACGTTGAAGTAAGGGCTCAGCTCCAGGCGCCGGACGCGGCGAACCCATTCCTCGAGGGCACCCTCAGCGGCTCATTTGGCAAGGCCGAGAAGGAGACAACTCAGGTCGAGGGCTTCTGCGATTCCGCGGACGGGAGCGTCTTCCGGATTCGATTCATGCCCCCTTCGCCCGGCGACTATTCCTATTCGCTGACTTACCGGCAGGCAGGTGTTGAGAATCGTCACACCGGCAAGTTTCGGGCGGTGGTCGGACACCGTGAGGGATCGAAAACGCTCCCTGCGGGCCGAGCTCCCCGAGGGCTACTCCGCGTCGATCCAAATTATCCGTGGCACTTCATATGGCAGGGCAGCGGCGAACACTATTTTTTCAATGGCACGACTGCGTTCTGGTTAATGGGTTGGAAGGAAGATCGGGTGATCAACTCCACCATCGAACGTCTCCAGGGTTTGAAGATCAACCGCCTGCGCGTGCTGCTCGACGGCGCGCCAAATATGTTTTGGGGCGAAGCGGTGATGACGGGCGAGAACTTCAGTCTGACAGTGCGGCCCTGGCTGGCCCAGGCGCCCGAGAGCTTCGACCATCCCGGGATCGATTTTACGCGGTTCGATGTTTCCTACTGGCAAAAGTGGGAACGCATGCTCCGTTTTGCGAGGGACCGTGACATGATTATTTCGGTGATTATGGATATCTCGACGCACCAGGCCCAGGCCGCCGCGGGCAGCGAAGACGAGCGGCGCTACTTTCGCTATACGGCGGCCCGGTTGAGTGCCTTTTCGAACATCACCTGGGACCTGGGCGACGACCTAGATAGCTTTCGCGACGAGAAATGGGCTCACGAGCTGGGCACGTTTTTGATGAGCTGCGATCCCTATAAGCATCTCGCCACAAGCCATCCGGTTCACCGCGAGCACCAGGACCGCGCTTCGGAATGGTTCGGTTTCACTTCCATCCAGGATTGGTTCCGGCAGCAACACGAGTTGATGTTGGACGAGCGCCGGATCCAAACGAAGACCGGGCGCATCATTCCTCAAACGAATGAGGAGTACGGTTACGAGGACCATTATCCGCACTGGGCACCGAAACCGGACGGGGATTCGGCGGAGACTCTCCGTCATATAGCCTGGGAAATCGCGATGGCCGGGGCCTATGGCACAGCCGGGGAAAGTGCCCGTCGCGGGGTTAATATCTGGCCCGATACAGGGGGCG
>JANXQE010000249.1 GCA_025356925.1 Limisphaerales bacterium
CTGAGTTTGCTGCAGCAAATGGCCACGAACCGCATGCTCCATGGCACTTTGCTGAACGCTCTGCAGCAAACCACCCTCGACGACGTCGAGTTGGTCTTGGCCTTGATTTCCTCATTGTAAATGTAGGATTCATCGGTCTTCAGCCGCGTCAACTCGACGTCGTCGAGGGTGGTTTGCTGCAGAGCGTTCAGCAAAGTGCCATGGAGCATGCGGTTCGTGGCCATTTGCTGCAGCAAACTCAGTTTGCGGTTCGCTTCGGCCAGCGATGCCTGATTGGACAGAACTTGTTGAAATTCACTGGTTCGCATCGCGAGCTGATTGGAAACCTTGTGGAGCTCGCGGTTGGCCATCATGACCTTCAGTTGCAGCGAACTAGCCCAGGCGAGGATCAGGACGACCAGCAGCGCCCCGCCCCAGATGGCTCGTTTGACGGGATCGCGCCGGCGCAAATCCTCGATTGCGTGTGCTTCGGCCAGCAGATTGATACGTATCGGCATAGATCTTAAAAAGCGCCGGCAGCAGCGCCCACCGCGACCGCCAATTGAGGAGCGACATGTTCAATCTCGGCAGCTTGCTGCGGTGGCAGCGCCAGATCGAGAAAGCTCAACGGATTCCATGACTTGCACTCGGCCACTAACTCGGTCTGTAAGGTCTGAACCATGAAATCGGACCGAGCCGAGCCCCCGCTGATAAAGACCTGGCTTACGGTTTGGTCCTGTTGGTGCTCGAAGAAATCGATCGACGCGCGTAATTCCCGGCCTAAGGGCAAAACCAACGCTTCCAGGTTGGTTTGCACTTCGGCGGGCATACCTACTTTGATGCCTTCGGCCTCGGCGTAGCTGATCCCGAGCGCCACTGCCAGTCCCGTGGTCATCCGATCCCCGCCGATGGCCACGACGCGACTCAGCACGAGTTCACCCCGTTGCAAGATACAAATGGTTGTGTTCTTGAACCCAATGTCCACCAGCGCGATGACCGAACTGGTGAAAATAGCGGGCATTGCCAACTCGAACGCGTTGACCGGCCCGAGCAAACCGGGAGTAATGTGGTCGGCGACCAATCCCGTAGTTTTGACGGCGTCTTGCAGGTCGTCAATGAGTTGCTTGCGCGCCCCCGCCACCAGCACCCGGCTTTTGGGATTACCGCCAAGCTTGGGCTTTTCGGCAGGTTTGCCCCTGGTCTCCGCCCGGGGCGGGATGATGAAGCAATCGAAGGCGTAACCCGGTAAATCCTGCTGCAGATAGTTCTTCGTGTTGTTCTTAAGGATCTGGCGCATGTCAGCGATGGGCACCTGCGGCATATCGGCGTGTCGAACAATTGAATCGCTCACTCCCACCGCCAGGCTCAGGTTGCGGCTCTTGGCGTTGAGCGCCTGGCAGACGCTCTTCAGATGCTCGGCGAGCAAATCCCGCGAGAGATGCTTTTCGTAAATCGGCGCATCGACCAGAGCATAACTTGACAACACATAACGTTCGCTCTTTCGGTGCAAATGCACCGCTTTGGTGGTCCGCCCGCCTAAATCAATCGAGAGCAGTTGATCTCGTTTCCTGGCGGCACCGTTCAAGAATGGCAATGCCATAGTCGCTTTCACTCTATTCGTTCCTGAGTTCTCTAGGACCGGCGCGGCTGGCCGAACCGGTCGCGCAATAGACAGCAACCTCCGCGCCATTCAATGCCTAACCTCCCTGAGTTTCCGTTTTAGTTCGAAACTTCCGTGTTTGCTGCGTAGTTTTCGCAACTGACCCAGACCTACTGTCTAAACAGTGGGCAGAAACTGCCTAGGAATACTGTGAGAAGATCTCGCTCACGCCAACCGTTTGGCACGCAACTGGAGTTCGTCAAGAAACGCCTGGAGCAAGGCCGAGGTTTTGCCGCGCCACAGCGCTCCCATGATGACAGGCGCGAACTCGGTTCTGGACAAAGGGAGCGCCCGAATGTTGGGCGCCAGTTGTGCTTTCGGAGCCAACACCGAAAGACCGATGCCAAAACCGTTGGCAACGTAGGTCTCAATCAAGTCGGTCGAGCTGACCTCAATGCCCGCGAACCAATCCACATCCAGAAGCCTCAGCCCTTGTTGGAAATGCCTGCACAGAGTTTCCGCCTCGGGCAGGCAGATCAGCGGTTGCTCGATCCGGTCTTTTCGCCACAGTTGCTCGGCGGACGTGAGCTCGGAATTTTTCTCCACCAACAACGTCAGGGGTAGTTCCAGGAGGGGAATCGAATGGATTCCCGGCGCGGCCTTCTTCTCGATCAACGTTACCGCCAGGTCCAGCGCTTCCCTCTGGAGCAAACCTTCGAGTTCGGCGTGATACCCTTCTCGCAACGCGATCTTCAGGTGCGGAAATTTCTTCCGGACGTTGCGGAAAAACTCCGGCAGATGATCGCGCAGGACGATGGTCGATGCCCCAATCCGAATTTGGCGTGGCTCCCCGCCCTGCAACTCGCCGGCGATCAGATCGAGGTTGGAGAAAAACGGGTGGATAAACTTGTAAAGCTTCTCCCCGGGCGGAGTAAGTTCAAAAGGCCGGCGCCGAAACAAAACCACCCCCAAATACTCCTCCAACTGCGCAACCTGCCCGCTGACGGCAGGTTGTTGGATGCCATACGGGATATTCCGAACCGCCTCAGTAATCCCGCCGTGTCGCGCCACGTAATAGAACAGCTCCAGATGATGAATGTTCATTGCCGGTCCCGCTTTCGCAAGTTGCCTGCCTCACGCTTCCAAACGGCGCCTGCGCGCTGCCATTGTGTGAGCTTATTGCAAGCAATCGCAAGTCATGTTTCGATGTTTTGGTGACCACCGAAAATGGATCCCGCCTCCCCATCGATTGGTTGCTGTCCGTTTACAAGCCGTTCCACCTTCGTTGACATCCCGGAGCCGTCTGTGTAGCTTCCCGCCAGTCGGATCGGCAATGAGTTCCCTGTTAAGCCAACACGTGCTGGTGCTTAATCGACTCTGGCAGGCGGTCAATATCTGCACCGCGCGCCGGGCTCTCACGCTTCTTTTTCAAGGCCACGCTCAGGCGGTGCTCAATCGCAACGATGGCTCGTTCCAGACCTTCAGCTTCACGGAGTGGCAGCACCTTTCCTCGGAGGAAGCCCACGCCGAATCTGTCCGAACGGTTTCCTTGCGGCTGCGTATTCCACGGGTAATCCTCCTGCTGGTCTACGATCACGTGCCGAAAAAGGAGGTTAAGTTCACTCGCCATAACATCTTCGAACGCGATAAGAATACCTGCCAGTATTGCGGCACAACCTGCGACCGCAAGGATCTCAACCTGGACCACGTCCTCCCGCGCGATCGCGGTGGCCCGACTACCTGGGAAAACATCGTTTGCTCCTGCATTGAGTGCAACACCCTCAAGGCCAACCATACTCCCCAGGAGGCTGGAATGCGCCTGATCCGCAAACCCAAGCGGCCCAAATGGCGTCCCTTCGTTCAGATCAACTTCACGCTCCCGCACCATGACAGCTGGAAGCACTTCGTGGACCTCGCCTACTGGAACGTCGAACTGGGCGAAGACGTAGGATAGCGCCTCCGGTGTCCGCGCAGCGGACCCGATTAGTCCTTCGCGAGTCCAACCTGAAGGAAAGGGGCGACGGCAGAATTTGTTCCCAGACGATAAGCTCGCCGCGCAAGACCCCATCAAGGCAGAACGGGTCAAGTTGCCGCACTTCGTCGGCCTGACCGTCAAGGCGGCCGCCGGCCACTTAAACATCTCCCCACGCACAGCCGGGAACTACTGCGCTCACGCTCGAACCTGGCTCTGTCACGAAATCACGACGCACGGTCATTGCTCCTAAAAGCGGCAGCAGATCACCCGCAAAGAACACAGAGAGCACAAAAAGAATCCGTTAGCGAAAGCACCGTCCCCACTCGCCGGGGGACCGTACTGGTAACCCGAATCGCCTGCTTCGCTTTGAGTTCTTTGTCGTCTCTGCGGTTCAATTGCCTTTTTTCAGTTTAATTCCCCGCAGAAAAGCGGCCCCACCCTCCCTCGCGCGGTTTTCTGAAAATAATTTGCCGCTTTGCCATCGCGATCTCGCACTGGTGGATAGGCGGCCACATGAAACCGCGGGTTAAAAGCGAAAACAAACCTTCGGACCATGACAGTCGAATAAGCCACAAGGGCAATGCTATGAAACAGGGATGGTTTTGGGGTGCGACCGAACCCAGCCCCGCAAGTCGGCATCGCATCTGCTGCCTCTTGTCGCACCGGAGCTGAATGAACTCCGCGTCAGGATGCGCACATTCCGGCGAATAGCGGCCAATGACCAAACTGACCGGGGATCCGGAAATGGTTAGCACTCGACCTACTCACCGCTTGTGGGCGCGGCCGCTCCGTTCGCCCATGGTCGGCGGATTTCTCGCCATCGTCTGCCTGATTGTCCTTTTCTATGCCGAGGAGAATTGGCGCGGCAAGCGCGCCTGGGGACAGTGCCAACGGGAGCTCGCAGCACAAGGTGCTGTGATGGAACGGACGGTGCCTGTCCCGACCTCGATCCCCGATAACCTTAATGTATTTAAAGCGCCTGGGATGTCTGGATGGTTCCTCGCCCAAGCGCCAAACGATTTGGCCGCTCGGTTGAACAGAGCCTGGTCCTCGATGAACCCACGAACCAGCGCAGACCTGATCGAAATCATCGTCGTATCGCGGACGAATCAACCCGCTTCGCTCGATTCGGATCTCTGCCTGGATTACGACCCGCCGCTGCTCACGCTCGCCGACCCAGCGCGGACCGAAACCGTTCGCGAAGACCCGCCGCAACTGATCCCCCTCATCGTTATGGACGCGGTGCCATTGTCGGACGCCATTAAGAATCTTGCCCGCCAGGCGGGGCGCGACTACCTCCTCGATTCGAACCTCGTTTGGGAGTGGGCGCAGACGGGCCCGACTCTCGCGAGGGAACCCGTTCGCTGGTTGTTGGATCGCTTCGCCGGAAGCCCCTCCGTCCAAGAGCCCTGTGTGAGCCTTCGCTGGCAAAACGTGACACCGTTCCAAGCGCTGATGGCGCTGCTGGACAGGTGGAACCTCATTTGGATCGAGGACGCCACCAACCATACCGGGCGCATCGCCATCAAATCCAAAGCTTCTTCCCTGGTCCAGGTAACCCCTGCGGCGCGTGATCAGCTCAAACAGGTACTGGCGCGGGTCTCTTCTCCGCCGGGCCCCGAAACCCAGACCCTAAATACCAGCCAGGGTTTTGTCCTATACCACCAGGACAACCCGTCAGCAGGCCTGCACACGCACCTCGCGCGCATCACGGTACGCTCCGCGATCATCCCGGGCGTCAATGAGGTGGAATCGTTTTTTCCCCACGGCAGTCTGCCATGGCTGCCAGCGTGGTCCGCTCTGCGAGCGTTGCCCTCGGGGATAAACACTTTTCGCGTGTTTGCGAATCCGACGAGTTTCTGTGCAGTCGAGGATTACCTGGCGCAGACCGATCCCTGCAAACCCGAATTTGATCTGATGCGCGAGGCGTTGAGGCGGCCTTATGCCCGGGGAGATGAGAACTATGGACGCCCTGCCACCGCGCCGCCCCGCAACTTTGTCCAATTCAGGGTTGTTTCGCAGGCGCTCGCCCAG
>JANXQE010000269.1 GCA_025356925.1 Limisphaerales bacterium
ACCTTTGTTGCCGCCAGAAGCAGGCTTGGACTGGGATTTGCTGTTGATCACGTAAGCGTTCACTCGAACCGTTTAGGTCCACTGGCTATGAGAAGCAAGATAGCGCATGCTAAGATGTTGAAAATTAGCCACCTACTGGTGGTGATCGCAACAGCGCGGCTAGCTCCGGTTGCGCTCGGCCAGGCAGTTCCTGCTCCAGGACCGGCACGGATTGTTCAGGAATATGCCCTAATTTCGGCCTACGCTCGGGAAAAATATCCTGACCCGAAAAACTGGCGGCTGCTCGGCTCTAACGATGGCGGCCAAACCTGGACTCTGCTGGATGTCCGCACCAATCAAGCATTCCGGGCGCGTTCTGAGCGCCGGGGCTACCACATCGCCAACCAGACGGCGTACAACGCCTACCGCCTTGAAATCGATGGGTCCGCGAACGTACAACTTGCCGAACTGGAGCTGATCGGACCGCTGGCCGGAGGGACGAAAGAATCCGATCTGCAGATCCTTGCCAGCTCTTCCAAGGAGCATCCACTCCTGGGGGCCGCCAGCTACGCTTTCGACAATGATACGACCAGCCGGTGGATCGATTTCGGCACCGGGACAAACAGTTGCTGGCTCCAATGCCAGTACACGCTTCAGTCGCAAACGTTGGTCACCAACGTAAGCCAATACATAGTCCTGGCCCGCCGGTTGGCGGCGCGCAACCCGCTGTCTGAAAAAGCGCCGCAAATCCTGGCTAACTTCACCAACCAGGCGCCGCGGCCGAGGCGCATCCTCGCCGCTTACGCGTTAACCTCCGCGAATGACTTCCCAAACCGCGATCCCCGCGACTGGAGGTTGAGCGGGTCAAACGATCGTGGTGATACGTGGCAGGTCCTGGACGCTCGGCGCAACGAGATTTTCCAGGAACGTTTTCAACGCCGCATCTTCTCCCTGACCAACGAAGCGCCTTACGCGCTTTACCGGCTCGAGATTGACTGCGTTCGGGTGCCCGCAAATCTTCCAGGCGGTGCCAGCTGCGTCCAGCTGGCGGAAATCGAGCCGCTGTACTCGGCCAAAGATCCCGGCGGAAAATTTTCGATCCTGGTCTCGGCCGAAGGCGAGAATCCGCCGGTCGAAAGCATCGAAGATGCCTTCGATGGAAAGGCCAATACCAAGTGGCTAAGCTTCACCCAGGATACCAACACGAACCGATCGAGCTGGGTTGAATGGGAATATTTGCCGGGAGCCGACCCACCAGTCATGAATCTGCGCTGGGTCAAAGCGCTCCAGGCTCAGCGACCGCTTCCCGTCGAGCTCCGCCTCGAGGGGGTCGTCGCCTCCTGGAATCCGGACGCCAACACAATCGGACTCCTGGATGAAACAGGCTTTCAACAATTCCAACTGCGTTCGACGGGGGACCCGATCCACGCCGGAGATCGGGTGCGGCTCGCGGGTCGGCTGGAGCTCGGACAAGGCTTGCCGTTCGTGTCCAAGCCGGAGCTGACCTGCCTCGTGCCGGCCGCCACACCCCAAGAAATAACAATCGGACGCACAATCGAGAGCGGACCCGTATTTCCCTTCGGAGTGATTGAGGCGCGAGTAACTTCCGTTTCCGAGGATTCCGCCGCGTGGACCACCCTTGGTTTGGCGTCCGAGCAGAGTCCAGAACGCATGCTGGCGAGGTTTCGGAATCCTTCGCACACCCGGCTCACCTTTTTTCCGGGTTGCCGGCTCCGGATTCAGGGCGTCGTTCAGCCGGTCCTCGACGAAGACGGTCGGCGAGTGCCAGGGGTTATTTGGGCGCCGGATCTTGCTCACGTGGCCGTGTTGGCAGTCACGGATAAGGACTGGAGCGAATGGCCGCGGTACCCACTCGAACGCCTTGCCAGCGCCACGGCTCGCGTTAACCTTGGCAGCCCCGTACGGTTCCTGGGAACGGTGGCGCAACAAGATTCGAACAAGGTCGTCGTGGCCGGCAAAGGAACCAATCTGCTGCTGGCATACTCCACTACGTCAGCACCGCTCCCGGCGGGCTCCTCCGTCGAGGCCCTTGGATTTTTCAACCGGGAGAATGCCACACCCAGCGTTCAACTCGCCCAGTTCCGTCCAGCTCCATCGACCAAGTCACAGCCGGCCGAGGGGCCACCTATAGGCTCCGAACCCCTGCAGCCGGTCACGCGGATTCGCGAGGTGTACGAGAAACTCGAAGAGCATCCGGGCAAAACTTTTCCCGTCAAACTCCACGGAGTGATCACCTATATTGACCAGGCGTTCGACTCCTTCTACCTCCAGGACGGGACCGATGGGATCCAGGTTGAAAACCAATTGGATGCGGGACTAGCGCCACACCTCAGGCAGGAAGGGTCGTTCGTCGAGGTGCATGGAACCGTGGATCCGGATCAACAAGCGATCCTGCCAGACCGATTTGTTGAGTTCTTGGGGATGGGCCGCATGCCGGAACCCCGCCGCCATGCCTGGGATTATCTCATGACGGGAAAAGATGACTCCCAGTGGGTCCAAATCGAGGGTGTGGTCAGTGCCTGCGGCGATGTTGGACTAACCGTGATCGTCACCGGGGGACGTCTGGCGGTCGTGGTTAACGATTTCGACAAACGGGCACAGGACAAATTATTGGGGAGCCTCGTCCGGATATGTGGCGTGTGCTCTCCCGTGCGGGACAACCGCAATCGCCGGGTGAGTTTGCAGTTGTTCGTCCCTTCCATTCAATTCCTCGAGGTACTTCGGCCGGCGCCGGAAGATCCGTTCGACGTGGCTAACCGGACCATCGGAAGCCTGGTCGACCAAACCTCACGCAGCACCAATCTGACGGTCAGGCTCGTAAAGACCGCCGGAGTGGTCACCTACAAGGAACCCCGTTTGCTTTTCATTCAGGACGGCGGAGACGGGCTTCGGGTTTTCCTTCGCGCCGAAACTTGGGTATCAGTCGGCGACCGTGTGGAAGCCGTCGGGTTTGCCGAACCCGATGGGCTCTCACCCAAACTGGTTCAAGCCGTCGCTCGTAGGATGGGGCAGACCGCCTTACCCGAGCCGACCACGCTTGATCTAATGGGACCGGACGTGACCGATCTGGATGCGACGCGGGTGCGAGTCGAGGCGACGCTAGTCGGACAAAAAACGGGAAAATTGCTGCAGGTTCTGGAGTTGAACGACGAGCGGGCGGATAAAACCTTTTCGGCCTTGATCCCGGTCCTGGCCGAAGCGTTGCCCGTGATTCCGGCCGGCAGCCGCGTACGGTTGACGGGTGTGTTCCGATCGGAAACCGAAACAATGGCAGACCTCGGGCAGGTGCCCATTTCATTTAAGATGTACCTTAATTCGCCGCAGGACATCGTGGTGCTTCATCGGCCCTCCTGGTGGAACGCACGGCACACCCTCTGGGTGTCAGCGGCGCTGGGCACCATCTTGCTGCTTGCCCTGACCTGGGCCAGTTCTCTGCGCAACCAGGTTCTCCAGCGCACCGAGCAGCTTCACGTCGAGATCGGCGAACACAAACGCACTGAAGAAGCCCTCGAAACCTCCGACCGCTTCATGCGGTCCCTGGTCGAGAGTTTGCCCCAAAACATCGTGCGCAAAGATCTGGCTGGCCACTTTACTTTCGCGAACGAGTACTTCTGCCGCACCATCGGTAAACCCATGGACCAGGTGATCGGCAAGACAGATTTTGATCTTTTCCCCTCGGAGTTGGCGGGCAAGTTCCGCCACGATGACGAGCAAGTCATCGCCAGCGGCAAGCTCCTGGAGACAGTCGAACAAAATCGCAATGCCGGTGGTGAAAACATTTACGTGCAGGTTGTCAAAGCTCCGCTCTTCGATGCGGGCGACCAGGTCATTGGTGTTCAGATCATTTTCTGGGATGTCACCGAGCGCAAGCGAGCCGAAGCCCGCTTCGAAGAAGCCCAAAGAGCGATGGTGGACGCTTCGCGGCAAGCGGGAATGGCCGAGGTGGCGTCTGGAGTTTTGCACAACGTCGGCAATGTCCTCAACAGCGTTAATGTGTCCGCGAGTCTCGTCAGTGACAATCTTCAGAAATCCAAGGTGTCTGGGTTGGGCAAAGCTGTGGCGCTGTTGCGCGAGCACGAAACCGATTTGGGAGCCTTTTTTTCGACCGATCCGAGGGGCAAACAGTTGACGGTATATCTGGCGAGATTGGCGGAGTGCCTCGTGGGGGAGCAGACTGCAGCGATGCAAGAGCTCCACACCCTCAAGAAGAATATCGAGCACATCAAAGAAATCGTCGCCATGCAGCAGAATTATGCCCGAGTTGTCGGTTTGACGGAAAAGGTCAAAGTCACGGATCTGGTGGAGGATGCTCTGCGATTGAACTCAGGCACACTGGCGCGGCACGAGGTGGAGTTGGCGCGCGAATACGAACCCGAGTTGCCCGAAGTGATTGTCGAGCGGCACAAGGTGCTTCAGATTCTGGTTAATCTCATTCGCAATGCCAAATACGCCTGTGATGAGTCTGGCCGGTGCGACAAACGGCTCGTGGTCCGCGTGACCAGCGGTGATGGGTGCGTCAAGATCTCCACGACCGACAATGGGATCGGCATCCCCCCTGAGAACCTGACGCGGATCTTCAACCATGGCTTTACCACTCGCAAAGACGGGCACGGATTCGGCCTGCACAGCGGCGCCCTGGCCGCCAAGGAGATGGGCGGGACCCTGGTCGCCCAAAGTGATGGCCCCGGCACCGGCGCGTCCTTCACCCTGTCGCTCCCACTCGCCCCAGGCACGAATTGAATTTGAAGGGGACGCGTTGAGTTGGGTCCGGAGGACTCCCCGGCAATTCGGCCCTGAATCTTTCCTTTGGGCACTCGGACTTCAGGTTTTCGCACGGTCAGATACCCTTGCCTGGCGGCTTAAAAAGCCAGTTGTTTACCCCAGGGCTCCCGTTTAATCTGCATCCTGGCAAACGCAACCTGGACCCGGCAGCCGACGGCTGCGTTCGTGATGACTTGATGATTCCGACCCTGTTGATCGTGGATGACGAAAAGACACAGCGCGAGGGCCTGCGCCTGGCGCTGGAGGATCATTTTGACGTTTACCTGGCCGAAGATGCCAAGGCGGCGATGGAGTTGCTCGAGAAAGACCATTTTGACGTGCTGCTGACCGATTTCCGCCTTCCATCCGAAGACGGGATGAAACTCATCGGTCGAGCGAAGTCGCTCTCGAAGCCCCCGATTTGCATTTTGATGACCGCGTATGGCTCGGAAGAACTAGCGGTGGAAGCCATGAAACACGGGGCCGATGATTACATCGCCAAAGCGCGCCTTCAATTCGACGAACTGGAGATGCGGATTTCTCGAGCGTTGCGGCATCAAAACCTGGAAACCGAAAACGTCTCGCTGCACCAGCAGCTCGACTCAAAGTTCCGCATGGAAAATGTCGTCGGGAGGTCGGCGGCCATGCGCGAGGTCCTGGAGGACGTCAAGCAAGTGGCTCCGACTGCGGCGACCGTGTTGCTGCAGGGCGAGAGCGGCACCGGCAAAGAACTCATCGCCAAAGTGATTCACCAACTGAGTTCGCGGGCGCGCCAGCCCATGGTCAGCGTCCATTGTGCGGCTCTGACGCCGACTTTGCTCGAGAGCGAGTTGTTCGGGCACGAAAAGGGTGCGTTCACGGGGGCGCACGAGCGGCGCGTCGGCCGCTTTGAACAGGCCCAGGGTGGGACCTTGTTCCTGGACGAGATCGGGGACATGCCCATCGCCCTGCAGGCGAAGCTGCTCCGGG
>JANXQE010000275.1 GCA_025356925.1 Limisphaerales bacterium
CGCGACTCGGGACAACGGCGGATCGGTTGCCCACCGTTGATACGGTGGGCTATTATCGGACGTCCCTGACGGGACCTGGGGAGGGCTATGGTCGATCGCCCGAGGCGGAACGTGCGCATGGCCGAGGGAAATGGCGAGCCCTCCGGGCTAAAAAGAAACCGCCCTCCAAAACCCAAAATGGAGGGCGGCGAAGTCACCCGGCCGGGAGCCGGGGCTGATGTCCGTTGCGGACAATTCTGTATCGGCGGATCGAAAAAGAGCTTAAGCGGAAAATTGGATTCTCTTATCGTGGAGGGATGAACAGGCTGGCGCTCCCAGGGGCGCATTGTCCCGGTTTTGCCGCGGGTGGTTGGATTTGAGGCAAAGCGCCTAAAACGAAGGCGATAATCGAGCCGGGATGTCGGGTCAGGACCGGATGGGGATATCCGAAGTTCACCGTTGCGTCGGGTTGCGCGGGCTTGTTATATTCACAGTGCGGTTAGAAGCAGGCAATAAGTGAACTAATATCGCATTAATAATAACCGCCTGCTGCTTCGTTCACACCGCGACAAACGAAAGGTAATATGAAAAGACAAACATCCCCCACCGCAGGCTTCACGCTGGTGGAGATCATGATCGTGGTAGCGATTATCGGCCTCCTGGCGACCATCGCGATTCCGAACTTTGTTAAAGCGCGCACAACGGCGCAGATGAACGCCTGCATCAACAACTTGCGCCAAATCGATGGGGCCGTGCAAACCTGGGCGCTGGAAACCAAGCAGGCGGACAACGCGCAGGTGGATTACCCCCAGATCGCCGGGTATATGAAAAATCAGGTCATCTGTCCTTCGGGCGGCAAAAGCTTCGCGGACAGCTATCACCTCGGGAGCGTGCAGGATAAGCCGACCTGTTTGAAGCAGCCTGGAACTCACAAATTGCCTGCGGATACTACGAACTGAAACCAAGGTCTGAGTTCCGATTTTCAAGGCCGGGAACGAAGGTTCCCGGCCTTTTTGGTTTTTTTGGGCCGAGTGTCCACGCCCAATTCGAGCCTCGAACACCCCCAAAACGCCAAACTGGGCATAACATCTGCATGCATCGACCCCAAGCATGTCTGAATTCACTACCTTTCCGGTGCCCCCCGCGCAGGTTAACGCGCTTGCTGTGGCCAATAGGTGTGACACGGCACCGCGCCAGGGTCGCGCTTTCGAGCCGGACGAGGGCCTGCTGGCCAGGGTGTGGCCGCGACTGATATTGGTCCTTTTGGCTTTGATGGCGCTGAAGGTTTTCTTGATCGGCGGTCAGGGCGAGAGTCTCTATGAAACGCACTGGCGGACCGGCGGGATGCTGGTCACTCGACTGAATGAAATCGCGTTTTATGCTTTTGTGGTCCTGGGCGGGCTAAGCCTTGTCCGGCTGGGGAGAAGCTGCCAATCGCTCGGAATTCGAAGTGTTCGGACTACCAATGGGGTGGTGCTGATGCTCGGTTTGAGCTTCGTCTTGCTCACGTTTCATAATGGCGACAAAAACTACCTTTACCCGATCCTGAACGGTGTTTTGCAATGGTCGAGTCTGGTGTCGTACCTGGCCAATGCGTTGTTTTTCAACGAACCGTTCCTGGCGGTATGGCTGTTTGTCTACGTTGCCTGCTACTACGTGATGGCGCGAACCGGGCGAGAAGCTTCGGTGTTGAGGTTGACGGCGGCGTTCGCCTGCGCCTATGCATTAATTAACCTAAGGGATTTCATTGCCTACCGGAACGAACTGCAGATTGTTGATTGCCTGGGCGCGGTTTCGCTGCTGATGGCGTGGCGCTCGAGTCGTCAGGAGTCGGCCCGTTTTCCTGCTGGATGGTTGCTCTTGCCCTTGGTCTGGGCGGTGTTCTTCGTCTGGGCCGTGCTTCGATTCGACACCACCTGGCAGAGTCTTGCGGCCAACTATTTTCTCAGCCTGGCCGGGACCACGCTCGCCTTGTTCGTCGCCGGCGCGCTCTTGATTCGGAGGTCGGGTGATCCCGCGGCCTGGACTTGGTTGCTGGGGTTCTTTTTCGTCGCGTTTTTTCTGTTTGCGGATACCAACTACCCGTGTTCGGTAAACTACAATCACCTGATCTGTCTGGCGCTAACCTCTCCGCGCTATTTTATGGGGGAGCTGGCGTTGGTGGGATTGCTTGGACTGGGGGTCTGGCTCCAGTGCAAGTTCCGGCCCCACGGGGGCCTTTGGTGGCTGGATCTGGCCGGCCTGGGGCTCATCATCGTTGCTGGTCTCGACTTGCGCCTCTCCCAAATCATGGGGGTTCGGCTGGGTTGGGACGTGCTCGCGTTCGGTGACAGCCCTAAGATGATGCTGAAGCTGGCAAAGCCGTACCTGCCGGGTGCCATCGCTGGTTTGGTAGTGGCCGGGCTGGCCTACGCATTGATCGTCCGCGGCATACGATTTTGGAGCGCGCGCCGGAGTGCCGGCGCGCCGACATTCCTGTCGGCAGCATGGCCAGGCTTTTCGTTCGCCCGCGAAACCGCGCCAGGCTCCGCTCAGCTCCCAGCTCCCCGCGGACAGGAAAGTCCGCGCCCCGCAACCAGGAGACCGGCCGGCTTTTACCTCGCGGCTATGTTCATCACGCTAGCGCTATTAGGAGTCGCGACCGCCGAACCCGACAAAGCCGCTGACCAGGCCGTGTTGCGTCTGGTTCGAACCAGCCCGTTGTGGAAGCGCGTTACCAGCCGAACACTGAACCGGGAGGAGTTTCTCAAATCGGCCAGCTCGTTGGGCCTGGGCGATTTTGGCTCGAGAAAAAGCATGATCCCAATCAAACCCCCGCGCGACCTGAACGTGGTCGTGGTGTTTATGGAATCCTCCTACAACAAACACCTGGCTCTGTTCGGCAGCAGTGAAGAGACCCAACCGCTGCTCACGAAATACCGGGACAGGATGGAGTTGTTCCCCAACTTTTTCTCCGCTTTCACCGGGTCGATCCATGCGCGGTTTGCCACGTTTACCTCGTTATACCCGATGCTGGATTTTCACGCTTTCACTCAGGAGCGGGTGCCGGTTAAAAGCTTGTTCGAGGTGTTGCATGACCATGGCTACACCTGTTCCGTGTTTTATTCGTCCTTTTTCGACTATACCGGGTTTCGGGATTTTCTAAAGAACCGGAGTTTGGACGAGATGTACGACGCCGACACGATGCCCGGCCCGCGCAAGACCGAGCCAGTCGCCTGGGGATTGCTCGAGGAAGAAACCCTGGGCGCCATGCGCAACCAATTGAAGAAATACGCGCAGAGCCATCAGCGGTTCTGCCTGACTTACATCCCCGCGGCGCCTCACAATCCCTATGACAGAATCCCGAAACCGTTTCAGAAGTATAAGATGAAGGAAGTCGGAGACTTAACACCGCTTTACCTGAACGAGCTCCTGTATATGGACTGGGTGCTCGCCTCGATCATGGACGAGCTGAAAGCGTCGGGCTTGCTCGAACACACGCTGGTGGTGATTACCAATGATCATGGCGAGATGCTCGGGGGCAAAGACGGCCAGATCGGGCATGGGTGGAAGCTCACACCGGAACTCGCCAACACACCGCTCATCTTGATGGATCCGGAACGCCCCGGTTTTCAGGTCAACAAGACCATCGGGACCCAGGTGGATCTGCTGCCGACAATTCTGGATCGCTTGAACATTCCTGTTCCCGCCGATCAACTGTACGAAGGCCTGTCGCTGGATGCGGGCGCGGACCGGGTCGGGCGGCGCGGCTATCTTAATTCCTACCGAGACTTCGGAATCGTCTCCGGCGACCAGCTTCTTCTGGGCGATCGCGATCGCAGCGATCCAAGTGGCGTCGCGGCAACGGGCGGCGGCTATCGGATCACCAACGAAGGTCCAAAGACCGTATTCACAGAGGAGGAGGGGGAGGGGACGGTTCCCAACCGACAGGCGGCCATGTCGCGTTTTGACGCCTTCCAGGAAAGTCTGCTGCGTAATTATTCGGTCTATTGCGCTTCGATACGCGGCACGCCGCAGCAGCTAGCAAAACGATCGGGGAATTGACCGCGGCGTGGCGGCTAAGCACAGGGCTTGTCCCTCCGGCCTGCCAGCCGGGTTACGACGCTGCGCTCTCGTTTCACGCGGAGCGTTCTGGAGTGCGGCGGCTCTGCGCCGCTTTGGATCGCGGACGCAAAAAGCGCCACAGCACTGGCGCACTCCAAAACCTTCGGAATTCCGGTACAGCGCGGGGCTAATGGGTATTGGTTTTACTGGCGGACTTGATTGCCCAGGCGGCGGTATCGGGATCTAAAGCGCGGGCCTGCTGGTCCAGAGCCTCCGCGCGGCGCTCATCGCCGCGGCGCCGTTCGAGAACCGAGCGAGTCGCCAGCACCGCAGCATCGGGGGTTTGATCCAGTTTCTCGATTTGATCGAGCGTACTCGCTGCATCCTGTAAACGGTTCAACCGGATTTGAACAAAGGC
>JANXQE010000281.1 GCA_025356925.1 Limisphaerales bacterium
AACAAGTGATTAAACAGGTCTGGTGATCCTGCCATTTCGGGAGATATCTAAACATCCCCGGGGAAAAAACTTCCCATTTCATTAATGGCACCTTACTCCTGCCCCTCACATTGTAAAGTTACTTTTATGCTTTCCAATTGACCGATTTGAGCCCTTAACCCACAATCCACACATCCGGTCGGTCCGGGGCACCATCGAAGTTAACCAGTTGCAATGCAGAGGCTCCAGCCACAATTAACTGCTGGTTTCCAGCGGCGCCTGGACCAGTGTGCATGTGCTCCAAACACTCCATCGAGACTACCATAAATGGGCCGGGTTTTACATCTGCTTTTGTCAGAAAGACGGATTCCCGCCAACTGCACCAACCGCGCTGGGGCCCTTTCTGACCAAACTCGCGGATAAAACCGGCTCTTTGAGCAGCGTCATCACGCCGCCGTTAGGCTTTTGGTGAAAGCGTCCTCCAGGCGTGCTCTCCAGGTGGCGTTGCCATTTCCACGAGCGGCCTTCGTCGTTGGACATCGCCCAGGCCAGCGTGTGACGGTCCGTTTCCGAGTCGTTGTAAATCAGGACCCAACGGCTGTCCCGCAGCGCGAGGACCTCGAGGCTCGAATTCGGGTTCGGCAGATCCGTCGGCACAGCCAACGACCAACTCCCGCCTTCGTCACGCGATTGGCTCAAGAAAATCCGGTGCGTGAGCTGCTCATCGTGGTTGTCGCCCAAATCAAAGGCTTCCTCGCCCAGGTAGGCCAGGAGGACGCCGTCCTTTCTGCGGACGACGCTGGGCTGGTTCAAAGCGGGGCCGATGATGGGCCGGCTGGGGCGCCACGACTTTCCGTGATCATCGGAAATGGCCAGGCCGGCCTCACAAACAGGACGGGATGGCAGGAGGGAACGCTCGATGTTCATGCGTTGATTCCAGGTTAGCTGGTTTAGCTGAGCCCACGTTCGCGAAGCATCTGTTCCGCGCGCCCCACATCCTCCGCGGTGTCCACACTGAATCCGGTGAACTCGTGGTCCCGGGCGCGGGTTTCAACCACGCGCAGTTTGTAGCCGTGTTCCAACACGCGGAGTTGTTCGAGCGATTCGATCTGCTCCAGCGGTGTGGGGGCCAACCCGGCGAGGGTGAGCAGGAAGTCGCGGCGATAAACGTAAAGTCCCACGTGTTCGAAGACGCGGTGCGGCACCTCCTGGCGCGGATAAGGGATGAGCGAGCGCGAAAAATAGAGAGCGTTGCCGGCGCGGTCCACCACCACCTTCACCACCGAGGGATTGGCAAAATCCTCCGGGCGGGCGACCGGGTGCATGAGCGTCGCCATCGGCAGGCCGGGGTCGTCGAGCAACGGTTGCACCGCCTCCTCAATCATCTCCGCGTCCAGAAATGGCTGATCGCCCTGGAGGTTCACCACGATGTCCGCTTCGAGCTTGGTCACCGCCTCGGCTAATCGATCGGTGCCGCTGGGGTGGGAAGGCGAGGTCATGATGGCCCGGCCGCCCACGGCCACCACGGCCTGGGCGATGCGTTCATCATCCGTTGCCACCCACACCGAGTCCAGGTTGCGCGCCGATCGGCAGCGTTCGAGAACCCGTTGAACCATGGGCTTGCCTAGTATCAGCCTCAGTGCCTTGCCGGGCAGTCGGGTCGAAGCGTAGCGGGCGGGAATGATGCCGATAACTTTAGGTTTCATAGGGGGCAAGATCAAAGTCAAGGCGCGCTCGGTCCTGCTGAGGCGCAGTCATCCGCAACCTGCAAAAACTCGAACTCCGCTCGGAACCCGGCGCCTTTCGGGCCGCACGCATCCAAGCCGCACTGCAACGGCTGTCCATCACCCTCGTGCAGATGCGTCATGCGCAGCAACTCCCAGGTCCCCCTCGCGCCGGGCGCCCATTCGACCACGAAGTCCTGGGCTTCGCGGCGAATCCGCAGCCGCACTTCGTTCAGACCGGGCGGGAAGCCCTGCAACGACCAGTCGGAGCGGCTGTGGTTTGTGACCACAACTCCGAGCTTTGATGGTCCCTCAGATTCGTATTCCACGACGGTCTTGCTCCAACCTGACGGCCCAACGCGGACCATCAACCCGGCCTGGTCGTACTGCTGCGCCGGGTGGAAGCGCACCTTCGTTGTCACGGTGAAATCGCCGCCGACTTCAACGTGGAGGAAGTGTCCGTTGTCCGCGCGAAATCCATAATGCGTCTGCTGCCAGAAGTCGGTTTTGGCCGCCGGTTGAACCAGCAATCCCGCCGATTCCACACTCCACGCCGGCGGCCGATTCAGCCACTGCAGACGCGCATCCAGCGTCGGCCCTTTGAACCGCTCACTCAAAATGCTTTCTGTCATGCGCGTTCTTTCCTGCCGAACGGCTTCGGCGGCGAATTTTGATCAGGCCTCATTGGACAGCGTCAGAGCGCAAAAAACAAGCCGCAACAGGTCAGCCACGTGGTGATAGAAACCAACGATTTCACCGACGCATGGCGTTTTCGCCACCCACAGCCTATCGCTGGCTGCCGCTCTCACCCGCAGTCGTTAGTCGTCTCACCTCAACCTATTCCAGCTTACCCCCGTCGGTGGCGTTACGCGCCGCCGACGCCATCCACCTGGCGTGTGCGGCTGATGCTGGTTTCACAAAAGTACACTCCAACGACTCACGCCTATTGGCCGCCGCGGCGCATTTTGGCCTGAAGTGGGAAAACGTCATTTAGTCCAAGTCTCTAGCGCCCAGCACCGGTCGAAGGCTTTCTCGGACTCCGAGTCCAAACGGGGCAGAGCTGCAATTATTGCGCGACTACTGCGAGCGCCGCTGGGCGCCCGCGAGTGCCAAACGGGGGTCGCACATTTCCATGCGACCCCCGGTGTCCCAGCGGAACCGACGATATCCCGTGGCTTTCAGATTTGCGGCTCGCTGAAATTATCCATGGAGATAAAGAACCATCTACCCTCATGCCTGACAGCGGTCGCATTGACTTGGATGACGCCCTTGATCACGTTGGGCGTGACCGACACATCCGTGGCTACGCACTCCGTAGTCGCTTCCGCCGTATTGCCGTGCACCGTGACCGTGGTTTTCCATTCCGGCGCCAGGGAGACCCAGTTATGGCTAAAGTAAGGGCCGTTGGCGAAAAAGCCCACCACAGCATCTTTGCCAACATACGGGGCGCCATTGTTCAACGTAAGCGTACTGTCCTCAGCCCACAGGCTCGCCATCGCCGCCAGGTTGCCACCGTTCGCGAGGGCTCCATGGTAGCCTGACAACAACCTGAGCACTTCCGCCTCTTTCGCCAGTGGTTGCCCATCCTCGTCCTCGTGGTGGGGACCCCCCGCCGCTCGCGCGGGCGTGAGCAGGGTCGAACTGGCGAGGGCGATGACGGCCAGGGCCGCCAGACCGGCCAAAAAGGTCTCGCGCGCGTGCTTCAGGACCGCCGAATGGAATGAATGGAATAAACGAGTGAGTTGTTTCATAGCTTTCCTTGTGTTATTTGGTATTACTTTCTTACTATCTCTTGGTTTGTTTTCTTAGGTCCAACTCCCTCTGGCGGAACCAGGGGCCGGCTGCTCCACCCGGAGCCGTCCTCCCGCTGGTTTCGTCCCGCCTGACGATGGGAAGTTAATCCGTTGTAGAACTGCTGGGAGCTGAACGAATCTTTCAAAGAAAGTGAAACAAATGAAGACCAACCGGCAGTAAGCCCCTGGTCGCTTTCTGCCAGATTGGGGCGTTCTCCCCAGCACGGTCATGTCGAACACCTCAACATCGGGAACCTCCCCTTCAGCGTCCTCAACCGGGTTGAAGGCAAGTTCCGGGAACTCCGCACACCCGCGAGCCACCAGGGCGCGAAGCCTGTGCGCGATTGACCGCCGGGAAGTGCCCGATTCCGGGTTCTGCTGACGATGACCTGGAACCCCGGACTCCAAACCCTGAAGTCTTATTTTCCGACCGACGCGGGCTTCCCGATGACAAATTTGCTGACCGCGGGGTAGCTCCAGCGAGTCCCATCAGTGGCGCGACAAAACACGGTTGTGGCGTCGTCGATCACAATGCTTGATTTATAGGGCTTGGCCGCACGGGAAACGGCGCCACCCGAAGCTCGTGGGTCGGACCCGTCCAGGGTGTAATAGACTTTTCCCGTTCGCGCGCGCAGTTCGAGTTTGACGCCGTGGTTGACCATTCCTCCCCGTATTGAAAACGATGGCGGGAGTATAAATTCTTGATCGATCCATTCGATGCGCTGCCGGATCCATTGCTTTAAAAAGCTAACTTCATCATCGAAGCTTTGGCCGACAAAGGCGTTCGGCCACACATTTCGGCCCAACACTCGCCATCGCCGAAAATTTCTCGCCTGGGCTTCGTTGAGCAGCGCCGCCAATTCATCGATTCGGGCCAGGATTGTGACAATCGCAAACTGGTTGGTGCGCAGCTCGCCCCAGCGGTCCACATAGCGTTGCGCAAAATCAGGATCCTCAAAAAGCCGCCGGAACCAGGAGTATTGCCGGTCGTCGAGCTGGGACCAGTACCAGCCTTCGGGGTTGAACCCATCGCGCGCGTTCGCGTTGCCAAAGCTCAAGTTCCAGTCCCAGATGGGGCCCATGTTGAGCCTGCCTCGGCGGTCCTTGTAGTAAAAGGTGCTGAAGCGAAACCCATCGATATTCTTGGAGAGCTCGACGAGGAGGTGGTGGTCGATGAATGAATCGGGATCGAGATACGCCGCGTACCCAGTCTTGGGATTTCTGAAATCATCGCTGTAGAGGACCTGCTCGAATTTGTTAATGTACTGCCTTAACCACGCCTTTTGTTCGGCGGTAATCGCGTCACCTTTAGGCTCGACGTAATAGAATTGGCTGCCGTGACTCGACCGAAACGAGGATTCCTTCCTGAGCGACGAACCTCCGAACATCGGGACGCTGTCATCGGGATTGTCAACCTGATCGGAATGATCCTTTTTGATAATGTAGCCCCCGGAGATGTTGGGTTCGGTAG
>JANXQE010000288.1 GCA_025356925.1 Limisphaerales bacterium
TGACGACGCTAACCGTGACCAATACCGTGGCCGAACCGAACATTCACTCGGCCACAACCGGTTACGCGTTGCTCAACCCGCCAGTCGGCGCAGCGATCGACTCCAACGGGGTAATCACGTGGACACCCAGCCAAAGCCAGAGCCCGGCAACAAACCTTATTACTGCCGCCGTCACTAACAGTAATCCCTACGACGCCATTAGCCCGCACTTGACCGCGACCACCAGCTTTACGGTGATCGTCAAAGAGGTGAACGTGCCGCCGACCCTTTCTGTCATCCCGTCCCAGAGCGTTAACGAACTGACGATGCTCACAGTGACCAATGCCGCTACCGAGTCGAACATCCATTCCACCACCATTGGCTACAGCCTGCTCAGCGCGCCGACGGGCGCCACGATGGATCCCAGCGGCGTGTTCAAGTGGACACCCAGCCAAATCCAAAGCCCATCCACCAACACGATCGTCACCGTTGTCACCAACAACAATCCTTACGACGCAGTCAGCCCGCAACTAACCGCGACCAACACATTTCTGGTCGTCGTCAAAGAAGTGAACATGCCGCCAATTTTGCCAAATATACCGACCCAGACGATCGACCAATTGGCGTTGCTCATCGTCACCAACGCTGCCACCGAGCCTAACATTCACGCCACCACGGCTGGCTATTTCATCGCCGCGCCACCGGGGGCTCAACTCGACTCCAATGGCATTGTCACTTGGACACCCACCCGAGCCCAGGCCCCCAGCACCAATACTTTCACGACCGTGGTCACCAACACTGATTTGTACGACGCCATCAATCCTCACCTGGCCGCCACGAACAGCTTCACGGTGATCGTTCGGCACACCAATTCTCCACCTGTCCTGCAGCCCATTGCCGACGCCGCCGTTCACTACGGAACGTTACTCTCGGTCCAGGCGGTAGCTTCCGACCCGGACACCGCCGACATCCTGACTTACGGCCTTACCGTTTTCCCGACCAACCTGACCATCAACGTCACCAACGGCTTGATCAAATGGACGCCCACCCTCGCTCAGTTCGGTGCCAATACCGTGACGGTGCGAGTAACCGACAATGGTCAACCACCTCTGAGTGACACCACCACTTTCCATGTGCAGGTACTCGGCCAACAACCGCAATTGGGCGCTCAACTTCTCCCCGGGCATCTGGTGCAACTTAATATTCTCGGGGATGTCGGCGTTACTTACGAACTCCAAGTCTCAACCAATTTCTTGAACTGGTCCGACTTGATTCCCGTCACTCCTTCTTCTTCTCCCTATCCCTACATCGACCCGGCATCCTCGACAACTGTTCAGCGGTTTTATCGTCTCCGTCTATCCCAGTGACATTCCAGCCGATTCCAATGGCCGGTGCTTGGTTGCCCTGATCCACATCCCGCCGCTTGAGGGCACGTGGCCTGACGTTGCGGTTCTGGCCGCAGTTGTCTCTGCCGCTCCGCCCTAACCGAGGATGTGTTGTTCAACCCAGATTTTCTTCCGAAACCTGGACGCTCAGGAAGATTCGCTCGATCGACCCTCTCAGGGTCGCCGACAACTGCTTTAGCCCCGAGCAACTCCATAGCCGAGCGCGCGCGGCCATAAATTCCCGTTCGAGCATGGTTCGGACCACTTCCCGGTCGGGTTTGATCTCGCCTCCGCACCCTCCCAAGCCATTAAAAGAAATGTTGCACAACGTAGCCAGGAACGCCGCTTCATACAGCAAGCTTAGTTCCCGTGCCTTGAGCGCGGCCCCAAGCTCCAGCCTGGTGGAGATCATCGAGAAACGAACCTTAAATTTATTAGTTGGGAACCCGGCGATGGATTCCAAAAAAGCGTGGCCTTCGGTTTTCATGAGTCGTGTTCGGTGGACCAGTGGCTCCGGCGCGTGGCAGGACATCGACCGATCCTGCTGAAGATTAGTTGAATCCCGGAACCAATACGACCAGGAAATTCCTGGGGGTCTTGGCCAAGCCAGGAGCGGGAAGCCAAATGCCCAAAAATCCGGGAGCGGAAATCCACACCACCAGCTAGCAGGATCAGGCAGGGCGTTCGGGGGAGCTCTCGACCACTTTTCGGAGCGCGTCCATGAGATCCCTGGCCAAAAAGGGCTTTTGGATAAAGCCGTTGAGCCCCTGTCCGCTGAATCGATCCAGGACATGCTGAGGGCTGAAGCCGCTCATCATGAGGACGGCGGCGTGGGGCTGGATGCGCCGGATTTCGCGAAAGGCCTCTTCGCCGTCTCCGTTAGGCATGGTCAGATCAAGCAAGACCGCCTGATAGCGGCCTGGCGCAGCCCGGAATTTGTCGACGGCAATCCGGCCGTTTTCGGCTAGATCAACGCTGAAACCACCGGCCCTCAGCAAACCG
>JANXQE010000308.1 GCA_025356925.1 Limisphaerales bacterium
TTTCCACACACCAGCTCATTTGCTTGTTGTTGCATCACTTTGTCGTGAATCGTCGCGCCACGGGCCGGATGGTTAAAGCCCTCACCACCACCTCGATGGTTGATAAAATGTGCGCCGCTTATGGGATCGCGATGGTGGAGACCGGGGTTGGTTTCAAGTACATCGCGGCCGAGATGATTAGAGGGGGAGTGCTCCTGGGCGCCGAAGAGAGTGGTGGAATTGGTTTCCAGGGCCATATTCCGGAGCGCGACGGAATTGCCGCCGGGCTGTTTTTGCTCGAGCTGCTGGCCACGGAACGAGCGCCTGTGACCCGGCTCATCGCCAAACTTGGCAAGCAGTTTGGGCCCCACTGCTATGGCAGGATTGACACCCATTTCCCGATCGAGCAGCGCGGTGCGCTGATGGAGTTCCTGCAACGGAACCCGCCCGCCAGGCTCATTCGATCGCCGCTGGCCCAGGTGAAAAGCTTCGACGGAGTTAAGTATATCTCCGAGGACACTTCCTGGCTCATGCTCCGAGGCTCCGGAACCGAACCCATCCTTCGGATCTATGCGGAGGCCAGGAGCGACGCTGACGTCCGCAAGTTGCTGGCCCTGGGTGTCCGACTCACAAAGCAAGTTGGAACCGGGTGAGGGTTCGCATACTGGAAGATTTCGATTAGGATGAAGTTGCGGTTAAGAAGGGCAGAGAGCCCGCCTTTGTTCAGTTGCAAGCCGCTATTGGTGGAGCCCCGTGGTGTTTAATGAATGGAAGGCCATCGGCTGTCCGCCCTGGGTTGAGTCCCGGCTTGCCTCCGCGAGGGCTTGTCCTTACAACAAGCCTATGAATCGCAGACAATTCCTTCAATTGGGTGCGGCTGGGTTGGCTTGGTCCGCCCTGGGTGGCTATGCCGCAGAATTCGCTGATCAGAAAAAGCGCGTGGGCCTCATCGGGACAGGGTGGTACGGCAAAGCTGATTTACTTCGGCTGATCCAAGTGGCTCCCGTTGAAGTGGTCTCGCTCTGCGATGTGGATAAACGCATGCTCAGCGATGCTGCGGATATCGTGGCGAGCCGGCAGCTCTCGAAAAAGAAGCCCCGGACGTATGGTGACTACCGGGAAATGCTCAAGGAAAAGGACATGGATGTCGTGCTCATCGCCACGCCCGATCACTGGCATGCCTTGCCCATGATCGCGGCGGTTGAGTCGGGGGCTGATATTTATGTGCAAAAGCCCATCAGCGTCGACATTGTCGAAGGTCAGGCGATGCTCGCCGCGGCGCGCAAAAATCAGCGCGTGGTCCAGGTTGGCACGCAACGCCGGAGCACGCCACACCTGATCGAAGCCCGCGACGCCATCATCAAAGACGGCCGCCTCGGAAAAATCGGGCTGGTGGAGATTTATTGCTATTACCGCATGCGCGCCTCGGATAATCCGCCGGATACCGCTCCGCCGGATTACCTGGATTATGAGATGTGGACCGGTCCCGCGCCCCTGCGACCGTATAATAGGCTGGTCCATCCGCGCGGTTGGCGGGCGTTCATGGAATACGGGAACGGCATCGTCGGCGACATGTGCGTTCACATGCTCGACATGACGCGCTGGATGCTCGATCTGGGCTGGCCGAGGTCCGTCAGTTCAGCCGGTGGCATCCAGATTGACAAAAAGAGCAAAGCCAATATCGCGGACACGCAGAGCGCTGTTTTTGACTTCGGTGATTTGCAGGTCGTCTGGCAACATCGATCCTGGGGCGACCCGCCTGACCCGAAATATCCATGGGGCGCGACCTTTTATGGAGATAAGGGCACCCTCAAAGCCAGCGTGATGGGTTATGATTTTATTCCACGTGGTGAAGGGAAGCCCGTGCATAAAGACGTCACCTACGACTTCGAACAATACCCGGAGGATCGGACCGAGAAAGATTTGGAACGCCACGTTGCTCCCGCCATTCGTGGACACATGAAGAACCTGCTCGCATGTATCGCCGATCGTAGCAAGCCCGTTGCTGACATCGAGCAAGGCTACATCTCGACGACTTCGTGCATTCTGGCCAACCTGTCGATGAAGCTCGGAAGAAGTCTGACGTGGGATGGGCCGAACAACCAGATAGTTGGCGACCAGGAAGCCAGCCGGTTGTTGCGTCGGCCCTACCGCAGCCCCTGGGTGCACCCTGAACCCGTGTAGGAGCCACCGTAATCTGCGCGCCGAGGTTCTTTTCCCGGTTTGTGGACCCGGTGAACCCCCGGCCCGTTTTCCAGCACTGCCGCGGATTGCACCTGCAAGGCTGGCTTGGTAGAGTAGCACTGCAATTTCAAATTGCCTTTCTGTCGCGCAGCCTCCGCTGGCTGCGCGTTTTTTTTGTACCTTGAAAATGACACGCACGCCGGGTGGCCTGAGCGGAGGGAAGGAGGCGCCAGCGTCCCCCCGGTCTCGACACCGTCAAGGATCTTTGCGGATCGACCAAGATTTCTCAAATCAATCGTTGCATCCGGTAGGGCTTTAGGTAAAAACTATTAAAATTTAGTTTAATTCGGACCGGGGACGTTGTCTCCAACGCATGATCAGAAAAACAGAAAAGAAAAGCGCCGGTCACACCAGGCGCACCGGGCCGCCGCCGAAGCAGGGTCTTTACGATCCACAATTCGAACACGAGGCCTGTGGTGTCGGTTTCGTGGTCAACATCAAGGGTCGCAAGTCCCATTCGATTATTCAGCAAGCCCTGCAGGTCCTGCTCAACCTCGACCACCGCGGCGCTTGCGGCTGCGAGGCGAATACCGGTGACGGCGCCGGAATTCTGATCCAGCCCCCGCACGATTTTCTTAAGATGGCCGCCAAGGAAGCGCGCATCAGTCTGCCCGCTCCGGCCGAATATGCCGTCGGCATGGTCTTTCTCCCACCCAAATCGGCCCAACGGTCCGAGTGCGAAAAAATCTTTCGAGACATTGTGACGGAAGAAGGGCAACGCCTGCTGGGCTGGCGCACGGTTCCGACCAACAACGGCACTCTAGGCAAAACCGCCCGGGGCGCGGAGCCCTTCATGCGCCAGGCTTTTATTGGGCGCAACCCCAAGCTGGCCGACGACATGGCCTTTGAGCGCAAGCTCTATGTCATTCGCAAACGGGCTGAGCATGCGATACGGTATTCGGGCAAAGTCTCCGGTGGCGAGTTCTTCTATATCCCCAGCCTCTCGTTTAAGACACTGGTCTATAAAGGGATGCTTTTGACCACCCAGTTGCCCGAGTATTATCCGGACCTGTCACATCCGGCGATGGTTTCCGCCCTAGCGCTGGTTCACTCCAGGTTCAGCACCAACACTTTCCCCAGTTGGAACCGGGCGCACCCGTATCGTTACATGGCCCACAACGGCGAGATCAATACCTTGCGCGGTAATATCAACTGGATGCACGCGCGCGAGGCCTTGTTTGAGTCAGACTTGTTTGGCGAAGACATCAAGAAGCTGCTGCCGATCGTTTGCACTGACGGCAGCGATTCGGCGATGCTGGACAATTGCCTGGAATTGCTCGTGCTGGCTGGCCGGTCCCTGCCGCATGCGATGATGATGATGATCCCGGAGCCCTGGACCAAGCACGAGAGCATGAGCGCCGATAAAAAGGCCTTCTATGAATATCATTCCTGCCTGATGGAGCCGTGGGATGGGCCGGCCTCGATTGCGTTTACGGATGGCAAGAAGATCGGCGCTGTCCTCGACCGCAACGGTTTGCGGCCTTCTCGTTTTTACGTCACCAAGGATGATTTGGTGATCATGGCCAGCGAAGTGGGCGTTCTTGACGTGCCAGCGGAGCGGGTTCTCCAAAAAGGCCGGCTCCAGCCGGGCCGAATGTTTCTCATCGATACCGAAGAGGGCCGTATCGTCTCCGACGAGGAGCTAAAACTAAAAATCGCCCGCGAGCAGCCTTATCGGGCATGGCTGGACGAGAATTTGATCCGCCTAGCGGATGTGCCGGATCCCGGCATCGTCGCCCCGCCGGACCATGACACTGTCACCCAACGCCAACTCGCCTTCGGCTACTCGTACGAGGACCTTCGGATTCTCATGTTGCCGATGGCGCGCGACGGAAACGAAGCAGTCGGCTCCATGGGCACGGACACGCCTCTGTCCGTGTTGTCTAACAAGCCCCATTTGCTCTTCAACTACTTCAAGCAACTCTTTGCCCAGGTCACCAACCCGCCCATCGACTGCATCCGGGAAGAGATTATCACGTCAACGGAGACGGCGATCGGTTCGGAACATAATCTGTTGAAACCGGGGCCCGAGCATGCCCGGCTGGTTGAGCTCAAAGCCCCAATCCTGACGAACGAGGAGTTCGCTAAGCTCCAACACCTCGACCTGCCAGGGTTCAAATCGATTACTCTGCCGATCCTGTTTAAGGTTGCCGACGGGCCCGGTGGGCTTGGGCAGGCCATGACCGACCTCTGCGGCAAGGTTAACGACGCGATTCGCGGCGGTTGCAACGTCGTGGTTCTCTCGGATCGCGGCGTCAATTCCGACTGGGCGCCTATTCCTGCGCTATTGGCCGTTGCCGGCGTTCACCATCATCTGATCCGGGAAGGCACCCGCACACAGGTCGGGCTGGTGCTGGAGTCCGGCGAGCCGCGGGAGGTGCACCATTTCGCCTTGCTGATCGGTTTTGGCTGTGGCGCGATCAATCCCTACCTGGCCTTCGAAACCCTCGATGACATGATTCGTCAAGGGCTGTTGACCGGGATCGATCACAAGACCGCCTGCAAGAATTATCTTAAGGGCGCCGTGAAAGGCGTCGTTAAGGTCATTTCGAAGATGGGTATTTCCACGATCCAAAGCTATTGTGGCGCCCAGATTTTTGAGGCGGTCGGTCTCAAAAAGGAGTTCGTTGATAGATACTTCACTTGGACCCCAACCCGAATTGAAGGCGCCGGGATTGAGGTGATCGCCCAGGAAGCTCTGGCGCGGCACCAGGAGGCCTACCCGGATCGGTCGGTTAACGGTCACGTTCTGGAGGCCGGGGGGCAATACCAATGGCGCGAGAGCGGCGAGTACCACCTGTTCAATCCGCAGACCATTCATAAGTTGCAGGCAGCGGTGCGGACGGACAGTTACAAGCTGTTCAAGGAATACTCGGCCCTGGTAAATGAGCAAAACCGCAACCTCTGCACGCTTCGGGGATTGTTGGATTTCAAGCTGGGTAAGGCGATCCCCATCGAGGAGGTCGAGTCAGTGGAAACCATCATGAAGCGCTTTAAGTCGGGCGCCATGAGTTACGGTTCGATCAGCCAGGAGGCCCACGAAACCCTTGCCATCGCGATGAACCGCATCGGCGGCAAAAGCAATACGGGAGAGGGGGGCGAGGATCCTACCCGCTACGTTCCCCTGCCGAACGGAGACTCAAAAAACAGCGCGATCAAACAAGTGGCTTCCGGCCGGTTTGGCGTGACCAGCGAGTACCTGGTGCAGGCTAAGGAGCTGCAGATCAAAATGGCCCAGGGCGCCAAGCCCGGCGAAGGCGGCCAGTTGCCGGGTGAAAAAGTTTATCCCTGGATCGCCAAGGTCCGCTACTCCACTCCGGGGGTTGGCCTCATTTCACCACCGCCACATCATGATATTTATTCCATCGAGGATTTGGCAGAACTAATCCACGACCTCAAAAACGCCAACCACCATGCCCGGATCAGCGTTAAACTGGTCTCGGAGGTGGGGGTCGGTACCATCGCCGCGGGCGTGGCTAAGGCTCATGCTGATGTGGTGCTCATCAGCGGTTATGATGGTGGCACGGGAGCGTCACCTCAAACCGGCATTAAGCACGCCGGGATCCCCTGGGAACTCGGTCTGGCCGAGACTCACCAGACGCTTGTGCTGAACGACCTGCGTTCGCGGATCATCGTGGAAACCGACGGCCAGCTTAAGACCGGCCGCGACGTCCTGATCGCCGCGCTCCTTGGCGCTGAAGAATTCGGCTTCGCGACCGCGCCGCTGGTCGCCATGGGCTGCATCATGATGCGGGTCTGCCATTTGAATACCTGCCCGGTCGGGGTGGCCACTCAGAATCCCGAGTTGCGCAAGCGCTTCGCTGGCCAACCGGAGCACGTCATCAGCTTCATGCGCATGATCGCCCAGGAAGTACGCGAGCTCATGGCGCAGCTTGGTGTGCGCCAGATCAACAAGCTCATTGGCCGTGTCGAGCGGCTGGAAGTTAGGAAAGCGATCGAGCATTGGAAGGCTAAGGGTCTGGATTACTCCAACATCCTGCATCAGCCCGAAGTCTCGGACAAAGTCGGCCGGTTCTGCCAGATTCCGCAGGATCACGGCTTGGACAAGGCCTTGGATAACACCGTCCTGTTGCGGCTGTGTGCTCCGGCGATTGAGCGCAAAGAAAAAGTCATGGCGGTGCTGCCGATCCGCAACGTGAATCGCGTCGTCGGCACAATCGTCGGCAGCGAGGTTACCCGGCGTTGGGGCGCTGAGGGTCTGCCGGAAGACACGATCGAAATTCATTTCACCGGCAGTGCCGGCCAGAGTTTCGGAGCGTTCATGCCGAAGGGCATGACCTTCTTCCTTGAGGGCGACTCCAATGATTACGTCGGCAAAGGCCTGTCGGGCGGGAAGATTATCGTGTATCCGCCCGAACAATCGACCTTTGTGGCAGAACAGAACATCATTATTGGCAACGTTGCGCTTTATGGCGCGACCAGCGGGGAGGCCTACATCCGCGGCATGGCTGGTGAACGGTTCTGCGTCCGCAACAGCGGCGTCACGGCAGTGGTTGAATCCATTGGCGACCATGGCTGCGAATACATGACCGGGGGGCGCGTCCTGGTGCTCGGCCCTACCGGCCGCAACTTCGCCGCCGGCATGTCCGGAGGCGTGGCTTATATCCTGGATGAAGCTGGCGATTTTTCGACCCGCTGCAATCCCCAAATGGTCAGTCTGGAAAAACTGGAAAGTCTCGATGAAATCGAAGAAGTCTGGAAAATGGTCCAACGACATCAGACTTACACTCACAGTGCCCGGGCGGCGTCTGTGCTTGCGAATTGGCAACAGATGATCCCCAAGTTCGTCAAGGTGATGCCCAAGGACTACAAACGGGTGCTCCAATCGATTCAACGCGTCCAGGAGTCGGGATTGAGTGGCGAGCAAGCCATCATGGCTGCCTTTGAAGCAAACGCCCATGACGTCGCCCGCATTGGTGGAGGGTGAGGTTATGAAGCCGAATCTTATCGCTGAGACGCAGCGGGCGCCGAGCGACGAACCGCTGGTTGAGCTCCCATCTCAGACTGAAGCCGACCAACCTTTCACTCAGTGAGACGAGAATCGATCCAGTCTCCGGGGCTCTCTGCGGCTCTGCGTTAAGAATCGCGTTAAGAATAAACTATGGGCAAACCGACCGGATTTATTGAGTACCTGCGCGAGCTGCCGCTCGACCGCACCGCCACGGAGCGCATTCAGGACTGGAACGAGTTCCACCTCCATATGTCGGAGGACAAACTTCGCCAGCAGGGCGCGCGCTGCATGGACTGTGGCATTCCCTTTTGCCACACCGGGACGCTGCTGAGCGGGATGGCTACGGGCTGCCCAATTCACAATTTAATTCCTGAATGGAACGATTTGGTCTATCGCGGACTTTGGAAAGAAGCGCTTGAGCGACTCCACAAGACCAATAACTTTCCCGATTTCACCGGCCGGGTCTGTCCCGCGCCCTGCGAGGGCTCTTGCGTCCTGGGCATTAACGCCCCGCCGGTCACCATTAAGAACCTCGAGTATGCAATCATCGAGAAAGGATTTGAAGAGGGATGGGTGGTGCCCGATCCCCCAAAATTTCGGACGGAGAAAAAGGTGGCCGTCATCGGGTCCGGTCCGGCCGGGTTGTGCGCTGCGGCGCAGCTCAACCGCGCCGGCCATTGGGTGAGCGTGTTCGAGCGTGCCGACCGGGCCGGCGGCCTGCTGATGTACGGGATCCCTAATATGAAACTCGATAAGGAGCAAGTGGTCATCCGCCGCCTCCGCCAGATGGAAGCCGAGGGTGTCAAGTTCCTTACGAACACTGCCGTCGGGGGCAATTATCCTGCCGAAAAGCTCCTGAAAGAGTTTGATGCCGTCGTCGTCTGTACGGGCGCGACCAAACCCCGGGATTTACCCATCGAAGGGCGGAGCTTAAAAGGAATCCATTTCGCCATGGATTTTCTGACCAGCAACACGCGCAGCCTGCTCGAACGCCACAAGAATGGTTCGTTCGTTTCCGCCGAGGGCAAGGATGTCATGGTCATTGGCGGTGGAGATACAGGCACCGATTGTGTCGGCACCTCTCTCCGTCACCATTGCCGCAACCTCGTTCAGTTGGAAATCCTCCCGTGTCCACCGCAGGAACGGGCTTCGGATAACCCCTGGCCGGAGTGGCCAAAGGTCTATCGCCTGGATTACGGCCAGGAAGAAGCGGCGGCCAAGTTCGGTGCGGATCCTCGGGTTTATCTCACCACCGCCAAACAATTCGTCGGCGACGATCACGGCGCGGTCAACGAAGTTCTCACGGTGCAGATTCAGTGGGAACGCAACGAAAAAGGCCAATTTGTGCCGAAAGAAGTGCCGGGTACGGAGCAGCGCCGCCCGGTGCAGTTGGTTTTGCTGGCCATGGGTTTTCTGGGGCCTGAGCAGCCGCTCTTGGACGCGCTGGGAGTCGAGCGCGACTCTCGTACTAATGTCAAAGCCGAGTTTGAAAAATATCACACCAACCTCAAGGGTGTTTTTGCCGCTGGTGACTGTCGCCGGGGCCAGAGCCTGGTCGTGTGGGCTTTCAACGAAGGCCGCGGCGCCGCCCGGGAGTGCGATCGCTACCTCATGGGCCACACCAGTCTGCCTTGAGCCGGGAGTGCCGGCGTTCCCAGGTAATCTCCGCTCACTCGTCGCGAAGCGTTTTGGAGTGCGGCGGCTCTGCGCCGCTTTTCCATTGGGTCGCGCGAAAAAGCGTCACGGCACTAACGGCGCTGGCGCATTCCCAAAGCACGAGGCTCTGGTAATTGTTGGCGGGGTGGCCGCGGCCTCGCTGAGTCGTGGGGCAGATTTTCAGCCGGCAGCCTCGCAGACCTGTGGTCAGCGAGGCGTCCGTCAGGATTCAGGGCACAGTTTTAACTTTACGCCTGGCGACTATGGTTCGGCGATACTGCGAGCTAAAAGTCTCCGGCACATTGCTGTCGGCCGGAGTCTGGCTGAACCAGGCGATCGGCTTATCCACCCACGCTGGCGAGTTCTTCGTTCGTTGCCACGTTCACGATTTTGAATTGTTCGGCATGGAGCGCCGGGTCGGGGCGGAACAGCAACCGTCCAAAATAACGCTTTTCCATTTCCTGGATGTGCTTCTCGTCCTCGGTGCGCAGACGTTCCAGCACGGTGGGATGCACCGCGATCCGAAGCTGAAAGTCGGATTCGTCGCGAGACCTTTTCTTGAGGATCTCGCTGAGCTTGCGCTGGATCTCGACGCTCATGGTCAGGGCGCTCTTGACCTTTCCCCGGCCTTTGCAGTAAGGGCAATCATCGTAAACCGCCGCGTGGACGCTCTCCGAGTGGCGTTGGCGAGTCATTTCCATCAAGCCGAGTTGAGAGATGGGCAACACGTGGGTTTTTGCTTTGTCACGGCGCAGACCTTCTTTCATGCGCTGGTAAACCTGCTGCTGGTCGCGGCGGGATTTCATATCAATGAAATCGAGCACGATGAGCCCACCCATGTTGCGCAAACGCAGTTGGCGGGAGATTTCGTCGGCGGCCTCGATGTTGACCTTCAGGATCGAAGTTTCCTGGTCTTTGCCGCCCTTATGGCGGCCGGTGTTCACGTCGATCGCCACCAGGGCCTCGGTTTCATCCACCACGATGTAGCCGCCACTCTTGAGGTGAACCTGGCGCGAGAACGCGTTCTCCAACTGGCGTGTGATGTTGAACCGGTCGAAAATCGGCTGTGGATCGGTGTACAGTTTGACCTTATTCGCCGAGCGTTTGGAGATCTTGGAAATCATCTCCCGCATCCGGTCGTACGCTTTGGGGCTGTCCACCACAATCCGTTCGACATCTTCGGTGAGAAAGTCGCGAACGGTGCGTTCGATGAGATCAGGTTCCTGGAAGACGCAGGTGGCGGGCGGGTGGCTCTTGATGCGATCCTGAATCTGGTACCACTCTTCGAGCAGCAAGGCGAGATCCCGCACAAAGTAGCGTTTCTGCTGGCCTTCGCCGACGGTGCGCATGATGACCCCCATGCCCTCGGGAATCGAGAGCTCGCGCAGAATTTTCTTGAGCCGCTGGCGTTCCGGCTGGTTTTCGATCTTGCGAGAGATGCCGCTCTGGTCGGAGTTAGGCAGCAGCACCAGGTAACGACCCGGCAGGACGATATTGGTGGTCACCCGCGGACCCTTGGTCCCGATGGGGCCTTTGGTGACCTGCACGATGATTTCACTGCCGGGCGGATAGACGCGCGGAATGTCTTTCTGCGTGATTTTGGGCTTGTCGCGGCGGCGGCCTTCGCGTTCGACAATCTCGACTCCGCTGTCGAAGCTGCTGGGCACAATATCCCAATAATGAAGAAACGCGTTTTTCTCGAAGCCAATATCTACAAAAGCTGCCTTAAGGCCGTCTTCGAGGTTTCGGACTTTGCCTTTGAAGATGCTGCCCACGAGGCGTTCCTCGGTGGTCCGTTCGATGTTGAACTCTTCCAGCCGCCCTTCTTCCGACACCGCGACGCGCGTCTCGAGGGTTTCGGCATTAATGATGACTTCTTTATGGGCTTGCTGAACGGGCTTGATTAGCCGCTGCACGCGTTTCACCAGGGTGGAGGCCACCGCTTTGATGCTCTCGACGATGCCCTTCGGCTGTTCGGGCACCGGGACGGGCTCAAAGGCCTTTTCCTCCCGCACGTGGGCCGGGGTTTCGAGATTGGGCTCGCGGAACTCGCGTTTTCCTGCCTCGGGGAGCTCACTGGCGGGCTGGGGAGCGCCCTCGGGCGGCAGGCCGGCCGCGATGTTCTCTGCTCGGTCGATTTCCTGAGCGTGGCGGCGCTCGTAGACTTTGTCGTGCGGCGCATGGTCACCGACCACTTCAGCGCGGGCCTGGATGGCATCCCGGTCCGGGCGCTGTTGGATGTGGCCTAAACCGCCGGCGGGTCGGAAGCGCATGCCTCCCCGGCGCCGTCGGGAAAAATTTCTGTCAGTCATACTAGTAAGCCTTTCGATAGATATAAACGTTTTGAAGCAAGCCTATGGCGATTAACGAGCCGAGCACTGATGATCCGCCGTAAGAAAGCAGCGGCAGTGGCACGCCCGTCACAGGCATAATCCGAATGTTCATGCCGATATTGATAAACACATGGCTGAAGAGGAGCGTCACGACGCCCACCGCCAATAACCGGCCGAGGCGATCGCGCGCCTGGCCGGCGGTTCTGATTCCGGTGAGGAGAACTGTTCCGTAGAGAGTGAGCACGATCAGGCTGCCGACAAATCCCTTCTCTTCGGCAATCACAGAGAAGATGAAGTCGTTGTGTGCCACGGCCCGGGGCAGGTAACCCAAGGCATTCTGCGTGCCCTGCCGCCAGCCTTTGCCCGTCAGCCCGCCTGAGCCGACGGAAATCAACGCCTGGCGCACGTTATGCGAATCGTCAAACCGCAATTTGCGCCGGTGTTCCCGCTCGGCCTTCGACACTCCGGAAGCCAGAGGATCTTCGCGATCGAAATATACCAGCAGCCGGCGGCGCTGGTAATCTTCCAACTTAAACACCTGCCAACTGCGCGGCGCGAACAGGACATCGGCGAGAAATAAGGTGCCGAGGATCCCGACGCCGGCGAGCAACCGACCCAGGTATCGTTTGGGCGTTCCGGCCGCATAGAGCATGACCAGCCCGGTGGGAATCAAAACGAGAGCGGATCCGAGATCGGGCTCTTTCATGATCAGCAGGAACGGCAGAATCATCAGGCCTAAGGCCCGGAGGAAGTTTGAAGTGGCGCGCAACTCCTCAACCGGCCGGCTAAGGAAGTGGGCCTGGGCCAGGATGAAAGCGAGCTTGGCGAATTCCGAAGGCTGGAACTGAAAAAACGCCAAGTCAATCCAGCGGCGCGCGCCCCAGCCATGAGTGGTGCCAATCCCGGGGATAAGCACAGCTATCAACAACAAAATGGTCACCCAATACGTGACAAACGCCCAGCGCGAGATAGTTCGGTAATCGATGAAGCATAAACCAATCGCTGCTCCGATTCCCAACCCGTACCAAATGATCTGACGGAACCAGCTTTGGTGATACCACGGGGCGGCGGCGGCGGGCGCGTTGACCATCGTCGCGCTGAACACAAAAGCCGCGCCGAGGAGCATCAGCCCGCAAATTGCGAGCAACTGCAGCTTATCCACGCGGCCCTGAGGTTCGTTGAGATGAGTGTCGAACATGGGGTTAATTAGCCTTGGCCATGGTTTCACCCTTGCCCGGCCGCGGCTTCTCTCGCTCCAGCAGGGCAGTGTAGACCGGCCGGGCGACTGGCGAACAGGTGTCGCCCCCGGAAGCCCCATCCTCAACCATGACGACGACCGCCCAGCGCGGGTTTTCGTAAGGAGCGAATGACGCAAACCATGTCGTTTGACCGGTCTTGACGTTCCGCTCGTCCTGGATCTGTGCGGTCCCGGTTTTGCCGCAGATCCGCAAACCTGGAACGACCGCGTGGCGCCCGGTTCCTTCGGGATCCTCCGTGTCGGCCAACATCGCTTCCTGGAGGAGCTTCAAACTGTGCTGGCCGACACCCAGCTCGTCCCGGACCCGGCCGCTGGCGAAGACCACAGGCTGTTCGCCCGTGGTGGCGTCGTACGGCTCCAGCCGATCGACCACACGGGGCCACAGGACCTTGCCACCGTTCGCAATCGCCGAAACCAGCACGGCCACTTGCAGCGGGGTTACCAGCACAGGGTCCTGGCCAATCGAGAGGTTGGCCGTGTTGCCGTCGGTCCAGCCGGAGCCAATTTGATTCGGGAAAGCTCCGCTGGTTTCCTGGTGCAACGGCAGCCCGATTTTTTCACCCAGATGGAACCGATGGCCTAACTGAATGATCCGCTCCGGTCCGATGCGCAGGCCATTGGTTATGAAATAGGAATTGCTCGAGCGCATCAGTGCCCGGCGGAAATCGTAGGGTCCCGGCGGGGCAGTGTCCCTGATCTTTCGGCGGCCGACGAAAATGGCGCCTTTGCCGGGTTGTTCAGGGTTGGGTTCCACTGTAAAAATCTCATTAGGATTTAAGCCCGCTTCGAGGGCAGCCAGGCCGACGACTATTTTGAAAATGGAACCTGGCGCATAGTTCTCCTGGGTTGCGCGATTTTTCTGCGCATAGAGATCGTTGATCCGCTGCAATTCCTCGATCGCAATGCCTTTCCGGTGGACAAACAAATTCGGATCCAGCGTGGGCGAAGAGGCCATGGCCAGGATATCGCCAGTGTGGACATCCATGACCACCACCGCTCCCCGGGTGGTGGGGCCGCGGACGTTGCGCAGCGCGTTCTCGGCGGCCTGCTGAACTCGGAGGTCGATGGTTAAGACCACGTTGTGACCGGGCTCGGCGGGACTCCAGACATTCTCGGTCTGGCGGTAGCCAACGTTATTGACCAGCACAGACTTGATACCCGCGGTGCCACCCAGGTCCTTATCATAGCCGTACTCGATACCAAGGCTCCCGCGATAGTCCGGCATCCGGTACGAAAAGGAAGCTTCCTCGCCCTCGACGGAGCTGTCGTCCCGGCGCAACGACCCAAGCAGATGAGCGGCGGTGGTGTGGTATGGGTAAACCCGCGTGGATTGCACCTCGAGGTCTACGCCCAACGGACTGGTAGATTGCTCCTCGAACCGGGCAATGTTGGTCGGGTCGAGGTTTTCCACGATCGGGTAAGGCAGTGCCAGGCGTGTTTCGTAGTGCTTCTCGAATCTGGCCAACTCAAATGCCACCGGTTGCTGGAGCCTTTGGCTGACCTGGAGGACAACGTTGCTGGCGATTCCGCCGCGGGACATTTCTCGCAGGAGATTCTTATCGTCGGGCGAAAGCGCGAACTTCTTCCGCTCTTGTTTGGTCAGGCGGCGCCCAAGGTTTCGTTGGGCGTCCTCAAGTTGGCGCGTTCGCGCGGCATGAGCTTCGGCCAGCGCTTGAAAATAGGCAGCATCAAACGGCTTTCGGAGTTCCGCCAGATACAGGCTGACGTTGTAGGTGGGGCGGTTCTCAGCCAAAACCATGTGGTTGCAGTCGAGGATGCTTCCCCGCACTGCCGGGATCCGGACCGAGCGGAAGGATTGGGTCTCGAGGGATTCCTGATAATCGCGAGCCGAAACGATCTGTACCCACCATAAACCGGCGAGCAGCACGCCTAAGCCACCGAGCACAACCAGCGTCACCGCGCGTAGTTGCGGGTCATCCCGCCTCAGTTGGTCAATAACGAGCATGCTACAAAAATGGAGTAGTGGAGTAATGCAGTAATGGGATTCGGCAGGATGGGGAGGGTGCCTGCGAGCAGGCCTGGCCAACACTCCAAGGCTCCTTTAGGATTTTCATCTCCCCCTCCGGATTTCGCGGTCGGGCCGGAAACTGGTTTCAAGCACGGCTGCGTGGACGAGATTTCTCTGCAACCACTCGAATAAAAGGAAGCAGATCGGTGTGGCCACAGCACCGCCCAGGCTCATCACGGTCAGTTGCCAAAGGGTGCCAAAGCCCATCTGGGGAGCCCGGCCGGCAGTGAGCAAGAGCAGCAATTCGAGCACGGGGACGGCCGCGCCGGCGGCCAGCCCCAGGAGTGATTGCGCGAACGCTTGGTCCCGCAGGATGAGGTCGCGCCAGAGGTGAATAACAAAGCCTACGGCAAACAGGGGCAGAACACTTATCCCCAGAGGGTTGGCCGATAGGCAATCAAACCACAGGCCACCGAAACCGGCAAGGAGGCATACAGACAGGAGGCTGCCGCGCAGGGCGGCATATACCATAAGCGGCGGCAGCAAATCGACCTGCGCACCGACCACGTGCCGCACGCCTTCGAACGCCGCTTCCCAGAACACCGCCAGAAAGCCAGTTACAAGAATAAAGAGATTGGTCAGCCAGTTCATGGTTCCATCATCACCCAAACTTCCTCGAGCGCGCTCAGGTTGGC